>DATJUL010000342.1:0-12211 GCA_035502295.1 Allostellaceae bacterium
CGCTGAGCAATGTCACCTTCTTGCCTGCCGCTTCCGCCGCTTCGAGCGCCGCCACGGCATGTGCCAGCCCGTGCACGACGATGACGGGTGGGAGGGCCACGCGAAAGATTCTCCGTCACCCCCGCGACAGCGGGGCTCCAGGGCAACCGGGAAGCGGCGGCCCTGGGTTCCCGCTTGCGCGGGAACGACGACGTATCGTCACGGCGATGCCGCTGCCCGGATCGCGCGCCAGACGCGCTCGGGCGTTGCCGGCATCGGCACATCCGTGACGCCGAGCGGCGCCAGGGCGTCGAGGATCGCGTTGATGACGGTCGGGGTCGAGGCGACCGTGCCGCCCTCGCCGACCCCCTTGATGCCGAGCGGGTTGGAGAGGCTCGGCACCGGCGAGAAATCGATCGCGAAGCCCGGCAGATCGTCGGCCCGCGGCAAGGCGTAATCCATCAGGGAGCCGGTCAGCACTTGGCCGCTGTCGGGGTCGTAGACGAAATCCTCGGCCAACGCCTGGCCCGCGCCCTGCGCGACGCCGCCCATGATCTGCCCTTTCGCCAGGAGCGGATTGACGACAGTGCCGATGTCGTCGATGACCGTATAGCGGTCGAGCGCGACGGCGCCGGTTTCCGGATCGACCTCGACCTCGCAGATATGGCAGCCGTTGGGAAAGCTCGGCACGTCGCCGGGCGCGGCGCCGGCGCCCTGCAGCCCGACCCCGAGCTCGGCGGGGACGCCGATCGGGATGAACGACATCTGCGCCACCTGTGAGAGCGGCATCGCGCGGTCGGTGCCGGCGATCGTGAAGGTGCCGTTCTCGAACACGATGTCGGCGGCGTCGGCTTCGAGGAAATGCGCCGCGAAACGTTTGCCCTTCGCGATGACCTCGTCGGCCGCGGCGCGCAGCGCGCTGCCGCCGATCATCATGCTGCGCGAGCCGTAGGTGCCGCGGCCGATCGCCACCTCGTCGGTGTCGGCCTGCATGAAGCGGATCTGCTGTTCCGGCACGCCGAGCCAGTCCGTCACCATCTGCGCATAGGCCGTCTCGTGGCCCTGGCCGTGCGACAACGTGCCGGCGACGATCGTCACCTCGCCCGACGGGTCGAAGCGCAATTCCATGCGCTCGTTGAAGATGCCGGTGTTGTCCGTGTAATAGGAGATGCCGCGGCCGCGCCGCCGGCCCGCCGCCGTGCTGGCCGCGGCGCGCGCGGCATAGCCCGGCCAGTCGGCGAGCGCCTGCGCCTTATCCAGCGCGCGCGGAAAATCGCCGCTGTCATAAACATAGCCGGTCTGGGTGTGATACGGGAAGCTGCGGATCAGGTTGCGGCGACGCAATTCCGCCGCGTCGATCCCCATCTCATGCGCCGCGCGGTCGACCAGCCGCTCCATCAGATAGACCGCCTCGGGCCGGCCGGCGCCGCGATACGGCACGGTCGGCGCGGTGTTGGTCAAGACCAGCCGGCTCGTGATGGAGACGGCCGGGATGTCGTAGACCGTCGCGCCGAGGCGCATCGACAGCATCAGCGGAAACGCGCCGGCGCCCTCGACATAGGCGCCGACATTGTGCATGCCGGTCCAGCGCAGCGCGAGAAACCGGCCGTCGGCAGCGAGCGCCAGTTCGGCCAGCTCGATGACCTGGTCGCGGCCCTCGTTGTCGCCGAGCAGCGCGTCGGTGCGCGACGGGACCCATTTGACCGGGCGGTCGACCCGCTTTGCCGCCCATACGCACACCGCCTCTTCGACGTAAAGCTGGCCCTTCATGCCGAAGCCGCCGCCGACATCGCGCGCGACGACGCGAATGCGGCCCTCCGGCACGTGCAGGATCTGATGCGCCAGGAGGCTGCGGATGCCGTGCACATGCTGTGTGCTGGTGTACAGCGTCCACCGGCCAGTGCCGCCGTCGTAATCGGCGAGGCAGCCGCGCGGCTCCATCGTGAACGCGGTGATGCGGTTGTTCTTCAGCGTCAGCCGCGCGACATGCGCGGCGCGCGCAAAGGCCGGCTCGACGGCGCCGGCGTTGCCCATCTGCATCGTCACCGAGACGTTGCCGGGAACATCGTCATGCACGAGCGGCGCGCCGGGCTTGACGGCATCCTCGGCGCGCACGACCGCCGGCAGCGCCTGGTAATCGACCTCGATCCGTTCGACCGCGTCGCGCGCCCGATCCTCGCTCGCCGCAATGACGACGGCGACCCGTTCGCCGACATAGCGCACGCGACCCTGCGACAAGGGCGGGCGGTGCGTGCGGTGGCCGGGCGGCCCGCCCATGTCTTCCGGCATGCCTTCGGGATCGAGCGTGCCGAGCCCGTCTTCGGCCCAATCGCGCCCGGTCAGGACCGCGAAGACGCCGGGCATTTGCGCCGCGGCGCGGGTGTCGATGCCGCGGATCATCGCATGCGCATGGGGCGCATAGAGGAAGACGGCATAGGCCTGCCGCGGCAGGTCGATATCGCCGACATAGCGTCCGCGCCCGGTCAGAAAGCGCCGGTCCTCCTTGCGCGCGACCGGCTGCCCGATGCCGAACCTGATCCCGCCCTGCATGGTCTGCCCCCTTGTTCATCGCGCGCGGTGCTGCCGCAAATGTGTGGCGCCGCCGCCTCGGCGCAAGCCGCTTCTCATCGCGCGCCGATCGCGCTAACGTGAACAACAGCAGAACGCCGGCCATCGCCGAGCGTTTCCCGGGGGAGTCATGGAAGCCGCGATATCGCTGGTCTTTTTTGTCGCCGGCGCGGCCCTCGGAGGGCTCGTCGGGCTGGCAGTCGGGCGCTACTGGTGGCCGGCGATTCGCCGCGACGACGCGGCCGCGCTCGATGCCGCCCGGCTCGGCGCGCGCGCCGAAATGCTGCAGCAGCGGCTCGACGAAGAGGCCGCGAAGCTTCTATCGGCCGAGGCCGAGGCGCGCGGCGCCGGCGAGGCGTTGGCGCGGCTCAAACAGCGCGAAGCCGACCTGGCCGAGCAGAAAGAACAGCTCACCGGCGAATTCGAGAACATCGCCAACCGCATCCTGAAGGCGACGACCTCGGAGCTTTCCGCCGGCTCGCAGCGCGAACTCGGCGCGCTGTTGGAGCCGCTCCGCCAGCGCCTCCAGGATTTCCAGCACCAGGTCGAGACGACCTACCAGTCGGAGACCCGCGAGGTCCTGTCGCTGAAGGAACAGATCCGCCTTCTCGTCGAAACCAGCCATGCGGTCGGCAAGGAGGCCGACGGGCTGGCCAAGGCATTGCGCGGCCAGTCGCAATTGCGCGGACGCTGGGGCGAGATCGCGCTCGAACGCATCCTCGAGGCCGCCGGCCTGCACGACGGCCGCGAATACATCGCGCAGGGCCGCGGCCTCGGGCTGCGCAATGACGACGGCGGCCTGCAAAAGCCGGACATCATCGTGCTGCTGCCGGAAGATCGCTCGATGATCGTCGATTCCAAGGTGCCGCTGATCGGCTATGAGCGGCTGGTCGCCGCCGCCGAAGAGGCCGTGCACGCCGCCGCCGGGCGCGACTTCGTGCGCGACGTGAAGGCGCATATCGACGGGCTGTCGGCCAAGCGCTACCAGGACAACGCCAGGCTCGCGGCGCACGATTGCGCCTTGATGTTCGTGCCGATCGAGGGCGCGCTCGCCGCCGCGCTGACCTGCGACCCCGAACTCTTCTCCTATGCCTGGGACCGCCACGTCGTGCTGGTCGGCCCCTCGACCCTGTTGATGACGATGCGCACGGTCGCGTCGATCTGGCGCTCCGAGCGGCAGGGGCAGAACACGCAGGAGATCGCGCGGCTGGCCGGCGAGTTGTGCGACAAGGTGCAGTTGAGCCTGCTCGATCTCAACATCGTCGCCGAAAAGATGGCCGACGCCAACGCCGCCCATAATGCGGCGGTGAAGCGCCTCTCGACCGGGCACGGCAACGCGCTGTCCCTGGGCGAGCGCATCCGCGGGCTTGGCGTCAAGGCAAAGCCGATGCCGGCGATGCTCGTCGACGGCGCCCGGATCGCGGCCGAGGAATGGGCCGACACCGCGGCGGAATGATCAGCGGGCAATTGCGGCCAGAGGAGGAACCAGCGCCAGGTTGTCACTCCGGCCGGCCGCGAGGTTGATCGCGACAACGGCCCAGCCGCCGTTCCGGCGCGCAATCAGCGGCGCGCCGCTGGTGCCCATTGTGCCCTCGCAATCGTGGATGACGAAGCGGCCGCGTGCCCGTCGCACGACGCGCAGCACATGGCAGTCAGGATCGGCCATCAAGAGCTGCGCGCGGTCCTGGTTGTAGCCGGCGAGCACGATCGGCATCCCGGGGACGACCGGTCCGGCGAAGAGCGGCAACGGCGCGACCGGGACGCCGGCGGCGAGGATCAGCCGCGCCCAATCCGCCGGCTGCGGCGGCGGCTTGGCGCCGGCGAAACCGGCGCCGACGATGGTGCGCGCGACAAACCGGTGCCAGCGGTAGCGGTCGCGGCGGTAGCCGAACAGCACATGCAGCGCGCCCGCCCACAGCATCGCGCCGGTGCGCCGGTTGTAGAGGCAATGCGCCGCCGTCAGCACCACCGCCGGCGCGATCAGGACGCCGGTGCAGTGGACGCCGGTGTCGGTCTGCACCTTGGCGACGGCGTTCCACGGCGGCAGGTCGGGATCGACCGCAACACGGCGGTCGGCGGCGTGCGCCGCGGCCGCGGCGAGGAGCAGCGCGAGGCCGGCCGCCAGCCTCAATGCGCGCCAGCGACGAGATGGCGGGCGATGAAGCGTTCGAGACACGTCAGCCAGTAGTCGCGGATCGCGTCGCGCTCGAGAAACGGGTCGTGCTTCGAATCGACGAGTTCAACCAGCGTGCAGTGCGGCAACAGGCGCGCCGTGCGGCACTGCGCCGCGCGCGACACGACGACCTCGCGCTCCGGCCGGCCCAACAGGATCGGGGTGTCGATCGCGCTGAGAAATTCCGGCTTTGAGATGCGCGCGATCAGCGCCAGCGCGCTGTCGAGCCAGGCATAGGTGGCATCGTCGTGGCGCAATGCCGGATAGGCGGAAAACCACGCGTGGCGCAGGCGGCAGCGCTCGGCATCGGCGGTGGCGTGGCTGCGCTCGGGCGAGGGCAGGCGGGACGGGCGCCATTTGCGGGCGCCGGGGATGAAGCAGATGCCGAGGCCGGCGGCGCGCGCCGGCCGGGTGATGACGCGGAGGAGGCTCGGCGGCACGCGGCCGGTGCGCAATCCGACCATCGGGGAAGACAGCACGGCAGCGGCAAACAGGCCGGGATGACGGTTCAGGCACAACAGCGCGATCGCCCCGCCCATCGAATGGGCGACAAGGACCCGCGGCAGGCCGGTGCGCAGCTGGGCCCGCGCAAAGCCGGCCAGATCGTCGGCGTCGCGCTCGAAGTTGCGGGCGCGCGGCCGGGTCGGCAGGCGGCGCGGGCGAATCGAGCCGCCCTGGCCGCGCCAGTCGAGGCACCACACCGCGATTCCGCGCGCCGCCAGGTCGCGCATGGTTTCAAACTGCTTTTCGACGAATTCGCCAAACCCGCCGACCAGCACGCATTCGGCGCGCGCGCCGCCGACCGGCAGATGGCCCCAGCGCAACAGCGCGCCGTCGGCCGCCATAAACTCGCCCCAGACAAACCCCGGCGGCGGCAGAAAGCGCTCGGCGAGGCAGGGGTGCCGCACCGGCCGGGCGAGCGGCAAGGCGGCGGGCGAAAGACTGTCAGGCAACCACGTTCCCTTGCTGCTGCTGCAATATCCTGCGACATGCCCGTCGCGGTCCGGCGGGCGCCTGCTCATTATGCCAAAAAATGGCGGCGATAGGGCAAGCTTAGCGGCGCGATATGCCGAGGATGCGCTATGATCGCGACAGCCTTGCGCGAAAGGAGGCTCTGATGCCGTTGCTCTACGACCGGAAGGGAGCCGTCGCCATCCTCACGCTGTCGCGGCCGCAGGCGCGCAACGCGTGGGGCGACGATTACAACACGGGTCTCGCGGAAGTGCTGCCGCGGCTCGAGGACGACCCGGAAATCCGCGTCGTCGTGCTGACCGGCGATGCGGCCGGCGGGGCGTTCAGCGCCGGCGCCGACCTGAAAAACCCGAAGACGCACACGAGCGATTCGATCGCCGACGCGATCGCGGCGCTGCCGAAGCGGCGGCGCTTTCAGGCGATGAACTTGCTCGCCGATTTCGCCAAGCCGCTCATTGCGGCGGTCAACGGCTACGCGGTCGGGATCGGTTGCATCGTGACCTATTGCTGCGACCTGATCGTCGCCTCCGAGCGGGCCGAATGGCGGCTGCCGCAGGTCGGCCTCGGCATCCTGCCGGCGCAGGGCGGCACGGTGCGCCTCGCCCGCTGGATCGGCCGCGGCCAGGCGATGAAACTGGCGCTGGGCTTTCCGCTCTCGGGCGAGGAAGCCTACCGCGTCGGCCTCGCGCAGTTTCTCGTGCCGCACGCCGAGCTGATGACCAAGGCGATGGAGGTTGCCGAGCATGTCGCGGGCCTGCCGCCGCTCGCCGCCCGGCTCGCCAAGGAATCGGTCGCGTTCGGCCTGGATTCGACCGTGCGAGAAGCGGCCAACGCCGATCTCTATCGCTTCATGGCGCTCGAACTGACCGAAGACAAAAAGGAGGCGCACCAGGCGTGGCGCGAGCGCCGCAAGCCCGTCACCCGCGGACGGTGACGTCTGCGAGCAATCCGGGCGCACGATCAGGAGGTTGCGATGCAGACGAGAGGGAGGGTCGCGGCCGCCGTCGTGGCATTGCTGCTGGCCGGCGCGGCACCGGCCTGGGCCGATGAACCCAACGGCAGCGGCATCCCAGCGCCGCCCGCCGCGGCCGCCGCCGGCGCGCCGGGCAGCTTGGCGCGGGCCGAATTCGAGGTCAACTCGGGCGATTTCGGCACCGCGATCCCGCTGCTCACGGCGATCATCCGGCGCCAGCCGCGCAATGCCGACGCGCTCAATCTGATGGGCTACAGCCTGCGCAAGACCGGGCAGTTCAACCTTTCGCTGCAATATTACCAGGCGGCGCTGGCCATCGCGCCGCAGAACCTCGGCGCCAACGAATATCTCGGCGAGCTTTATGTGCTGATGGGCGAGACCGCCAAGGCGAGGCACCAGCTGGCCATCCTGAAGGCGACCTGCGGCGCCGACTGCGTCCAGACCCGCGACTTGACCGCCGCGATCGCCACCGGAACCGTCCGCTAGGGCACGATTGGGCTAGAGCTGCTGCACGGTCCGAGATAGCGGCCGATGACGTCATGGGACATCGTCGTCGGCGGGGCGTGCGGCCGGTCATCGATCGAGCGATGTCGGGGTGAGCGCCGGCTGCGGCGGCGGCGTCGCCTTGCGGCCGGCGCGGCCGCGGCCGGCCGCTCCCGTTTGGGTCAGTGCGTAGGCGCCGAGGCGGGCGGCATCCATCGGCTGGGCGAACAGCGCGCCTTGCCCGAAGCCGCAGCCGCTGCCGTACATGAAATCGCGCTGCGCCTGGGTCTCGACGGTTTTGGCAACCGCGGCGACGCCCCGGGCGGCGGCGAGGTCGAGCAGCGCCCGGGCCAGTTTGCGGCCCTCCTCGCTGCCGCACTGCGCCACCAGGCGGGCGTCGATCTTGACCGTATCCACCTGGTGGAGGTGGGCGCTGTCAAACGCGCCCGGGCCGGCGCCGAAATCGTCGAGCGCCAAGCGGATGCCGAGCCCGGTCAATTCGTCGAGCAGCGCGCGGCGATGGCCGGGATCGTGGCGCAGCACGGTTTCGGCGATCTCCAGCCGCAGGCGATGCACCGGAAAGCTCGCCTGATGAATGAGGCGCGCCGTCGCCAGCAGCGCGACCGGGTTGTCGAGCTGGCGCGCCGACAGGTTGACGCTGATCCACTCGACGATGTCGCGGCCGTAGAGCAGGCGCCAGCTTTCGAGCTGGCGGATCGCCTCGCGGATGACCCAGCAACCGACCTCGACGATGAGCCCCGTTTCTTCCAGCACCGGAACGAACGCGGCGGCCGGCGCGAGGCCCTCGCTCGGGTGGTTCCACCGGAGCAGCGCCTCGGCGCCGACCATGCGGTGATCGCGCAGCCGCAGGACGGGCTGATAGTGCAGCATGAATTCGCCGTTGTCGTAGCCGCGCCGCAGCTCTTCGGCGAGCGTGTAATGCCGCGCCGCCGCCAGCGTCAGCGCCGGCTGCCAGGCAACCGCCTTGCCCGGCCCCAGCGTCTGCGCGCGGTGCAGCGCGACATCGAGATCGCGCAGCACGTCCTCGGCGTCCTGGTGGGTCGGCGTGGTGGCGAGAAAACCGACGCTGGCAGAGAGCCGCAGCGACTGCAGCTCGGTCGCGATCGGGCTCTGCACGAGGCGCAACAGCCGATTCGCCAGCCCCTCGGCATCGGACGGCCCCGGCGCCGGCGGGGCGCATACGACGCCGAACTGCCCGGCGCCGAACACCCCGACCAGATCGCGCCGCGGCGACGGGCTGCCGTCCTCGCCGACGAGACGGGCGCGGGTGCCGGACAACAGGCGGTCGGCGACGATGTCCCACACCCGGTCGACGACGGCGCTGCCGTGCAGGTTTTTGATGCCGCGCAGGTTGTCGATGCTGATCGCCAGCACCAGCACGCTGCGCTGCGCCGGTTCGGGATCGGCGAGCGCGTCGCCGATGCGGACCGCCAGTTCGTCGCGGTCGGCAAGCCCGATCGGATTGTCGGCGAACGGATGGCGAGCCCCGGAAAGCGCCGATTTGTCGGCCGCGCGCAGGGCCATGACGACGCCGGCGATGGCGCCGTCCCGGTTGCGGTGCGGCCGGGCGCTCAGCACGGTGCCGGCGGCCGGCTGGCGCGCATCGGCGGCGATCGGATGGTCGTCGATGCTTTCCCCGGCGAGCGCGCGCAACTGCGCGTGGCGCAGCGCCGCCTGGCCGAAGGCGCAGCATTCGTCGTGGACCTGCCCGGCGAGCGGCGGTCCCGGCAGCGCGAAAGCCTGGGTCCATTCGACGCTCGCCGCGACATAGCGCAGCTCGCGGTCGAACAGCGCGACCGCGGCCGGAATCTCGGCGACCAGCCGCGCGCCCCAGGCCAGGGACTCGTCGAGTTTTCCGCTCATCTCGGCTCTATCCGCCGCGCGCCGTGTCGCGATCCGTTCGGCATCGACCACGCTGTCACCGCCAGACTTAAGGCTGCCCTAATCTGCCGGCAATCGGAGCGAATTTCGCCAAAGCTTTGTGGGGTTGTTGCCTAAAATGTCGGGCAATATCGCGCGAAGTTTCGCCGTGTCGCCGGCCCCCGGCAGCACCGAAAAGCCGAAGAGCCGCCTGATTAGCGGCGCCGGGCCGTCCTATTCTTCGGCAACGCGGAACGCGCGCAGAAAGGTGTCGACCGCGCCAGCCGCCGAGGCGCGCAGCGTCGCGGCGTCGGCCGGGCCGTCGAGCCGCAAGAGGCTGCGCTGATGGATTTCGCCGCGCGCCAGCGCGAGAAACTGCTCGGCGGCAAGCCGCGGATCGGCAACCGCCAGCGTGCCGGCCGCCGCGGCGCGGCGCAGGAAGGCCTCGATCTGCACCCGCGTGCGCGCCGGCCCGGCCTCCCAGAACACCTGTCCCAAGGCCGGAAAGCGGGTCACTTCGCCGATGATGATGCGGTTCAGCGCGATCGCTTCCGGCGATAGGATCAGGTCGAGAAAGCGCAGCGCGATCGTGTAGAGCGAGCGGGCGATATCGTGGGGATCGAGCGCCTCGGCCGAGAAGCCGTCGAAGCGGCGCTGGCTCTGATCGGCGACGACGGCGCCGAACAACTCCTCCTTGCCGGCGAAGTGAGCGTAGACGGTGGCCTTCGAAACGCCGGCCGCGCGCGCGATCGCATCCATGCTGACGGCGCCGAACCCGCCGGCGAGAAAGGCGCGCTCGGCCGCGGCGAGGATCGCTTCGGCCTTGCCGCGCGGCTCAGCCCGGGAGGCGGCCGGCGATGCGCTTGTCGGTTGACCCAGGGTTGCCGCTTTTGAATGCATCTGGCGCCGCCGTTTTGGGCAGATTAGATTGAACTGAACCGTTCAGTCCAGTCTGCCATTTTTCAGCCCATGCGCAAAGCGGCCTTTCTTCTCGTTCTCGCCGTCGTGCTGGCGCTCGGCGCCGGCGGCGGCTGGTATTGGTGGACGGTGTGGCGCTTCGAAGAGTCGACCGACGACGCCTACGTGCAGAGCGACATCACCGTGATCAGCCCGAAGATCGAGGGCTACATCAAGGCGGTGCCGGTCGACGACAACCAGCGCGTCAAGAAGGGGCAGCCGCTCGTCGTCATCGACGAAGAGGATTTCGCCGCCAAGGTGGCGCAGGCCGACGCCGCGGTCGGCAGCGAGGAGGCCGCGGTCGATACCGACGACAGCCGGCTCGACCTGCAGCGCGCGATGATCGAGCAGGCGACGGCCGAGGTGGCCGCGGCGGCAGCCGAAAAGACCCGCGCCGACCAGGATTACCAGCGCTACCAGGCGCTGATGGCAAGCGATGTCGCGAGCCGCCAGCGCTTCGAGACGGCCCGGGCCGACGCCGTGAAGGCGGCCGCGGCGCTCGCAGAAAAGCGCGCGGCGCTGGTCGCCGCGACCGGCACGCTGCGGCTGCTGCGGGCCGAGCGCGACGAAGAGAAGGCGAAGCGGCGGCAGGCACAAGCCACGCTCGACCTGGCGAAGAACGATCTCGCCAACACGGTCATCCGCGCCCCCGTCGACGGCGTGACCGGCAACGGCTCCGCGGAGCCGGGGCAATACGTCAAGCCGGGCGAGCAGCTGATGGTCGTCGTGCCGCTGCCCAGCGTCTATGTCACCGCTAATTTCAAGGAAACCCAGCTGACCCATATGCGGCCCGGCCAGCCGGCGGAAATCTTGGTCGATGCTTATCCCGACCATCCGATCCGGGGCCGCGTCGAAAGCTTTGCGCCGGCGAGCGGCGCCGAATTCAGCCTGCTGCCGCCCGATAACGCGACCGGCAATTTCACGAAGATCGTGCAGCGCGTGCCGGTGCGCATCTGGGTGCCGACGGGCGGGCCGCTCGCGCATCTGCTGCGCCCCGGCCTGTCGGTGACGGTAACGGTGAACACCAAGACGCCGCCCGGCGCGGCGCGGGTTGCCGCGACTGGCGGCGACGGCGCCATCGTCAGCGCCGCGCACGCCGCTGCGGCCGCCGCGACCGGCGCGGCGCGGCGATGACGCTCGTCCCGTCGCTGCGGCGCGGCCGGCTGGCGCGCGATGCCGACCTCGCGCCCGCCGCGCCGCGCGCGCCACCGCCGCGACCGATCGATCCGCATGTCCCGACCGACCTGCCGGCCGGCGCCGCGGCGCCCGATCAGCCGACGCTGCGCGACTGGCTCGGCGTCCTGGCGATGTCGGTCGGGCTGTTCCTCGCGATCATGGACGTGCAGATCGTCACCAGCTCCCTGACGCAGATCCAGGGCGGGCTGTCGGCCAGCGCCGACGAGATCGCCTGGGTGCAGACCGCCTACCTGATTGCCGATGTCATCATGGTGCCGCTGTCGGGGATGCTGTCGCGCATCCTGTCGACCCGCAACCTGTTCTGCATCGCCGCGCTCGGCTTCACGACGGCGAGCGCGCTGTGCGCGACCGCGACAAATCTCGAGCAGATGATCGCCTACCGCGCGATGCAGGGGTTCTGCGGCGGCGCGATCACGCCAAGCGTCTTTCCGGTCGTCTACACCCGGTTCCGCGGGCCGAACCTGACCCGGCTCATGGTCATGATCTCGGTGATCCTCAACCTGTCCTCGACCCTGGGTCCGACGATCGGCGGCTATCTGACCGACACACTGTCGTGGCACTGGCTGTTTCTCGTCAACATCATCCCCGGCATTTCGGTCGCCGTCGTGGTCTATCTCTGCATCGACATCGACCGGCCGGATTTCTCGCTGTTGCGCAATTTCGACGCGTTCGGCCTCATCGCGATGGCGGCCTTTCTCGGCTGCCTCGAATACGCGCTCGAAGAAGGCCCGCGCTGGGATTGGCTGTCGGACGACACGATCCGCCTGGCAATGCTCATCTCCGCCACGGGCGGCGTGGCTTTCTTCTGGCGCGTCCTGACCTACCACCAGCCGATCGTCGATCTGCGCGCCTTTCGCAACCGCAATTTCACGATGGGCTCGTTCTACACCTTCATGGTCGGGACGGGCATGTACAGCACGACCTATCTGATCCCGCTGTTTCTCGCGCAGGTGCGCGGCTTCAGCGCGCTGCAGATCGGCGAGACCGTGTTCATCGCCGGCATCGCGCAGATGGCGATGTCGCCGTTC
>DATJUL010000343.1:0-3412 GCA_035502295.1 Allostellaceae bacterium
CCCAATTCGTCGGCCCAGCGCAGCGTGTCGAGATCCCAGCGATGGCCGTCGTAGAGCGGCCGCTCCGGCGGATGTGAAGGCATCGTAAACAAGCCGTAGTGCATCTCGGCCTCCTTCTACGCTATACGTTGGCGCTTGCTAGAGTTGCGCCCGTCCAGGGCGCAATCGCGCAAACGCCTCCTTGTCCAGTTGCAGACGATGTTCTATCAGTATCGCGCTTTTGCCAGCCGCGGTCCCCTGCCGCGGGATGCTCGTCGGGAGCAATCGAATGAAACACCTCCGCTCGTCCCGGCACCTTATCAGAATGTGGCACCGGCGGGACAAGGCGACAGTCGGGCATGTCGCCGGCTGCGTTGCGGCGGCGCCGAAGGCGGTCTCGACCGGCACGACGCATTCGGCCTTTACCGCGACGGGGTTGTCGATCGAGGAACAGGTCCGCAAGGCCGCCGACCGCATCATGGGCGGTTTGGCGCTGTTCTGAGAACGCAGTCGGGGCCGACTTTGATCCGGCGGGAGCGTCATGGTCGCGTGGGACTTCGTCACGGCGCTGATGCTGCGGCTTTGCCGCGTTGACGCGGTCGCCGCGCCCGCTTAGCTTCCGGCGCGGCTGGCAGCCGTAAAAGGGGCCGCTCCCTTTCTACTCAGGAACAATGCGATGAAGCCGACACGGCGTCCGGCCAATCCGTGTTTTTCGTCGGGGCCCTGCGCGAAGCGGCCGGGGTGGTCGCCCGACGTGCTGACGGGCGCGCTGAACGGTCGTTCGCACCGCTCCCGCCCCGGCCTGGCGAAGCTGGTCGAGATCATCGAGCGCTCGCGCGCCTTGCTGAGCGTCCCGGCGAATTACCGGATCGGCATCGTGCCGGCGTCCGACACCGGGGCGGTCGAGATGGCGCTGTGGTCGCTGCTCGGCGCCCGCGGCGTCGATGTGCTCGCGTGGGAAAGCTTCGGCGAAGGTTGGGTCACCGACGTGACGCGCCAGTTGAAGCTGCCCGATGTACGCCTGTTGAAAGCGCCCTACGGAAGGCTGCCCGATCTCGCCGCGGTCGATCCGGCGCGCGACACGGTGTTCGTGTGGAACGGCACGACCGCCGGCGTGCGCCTGCCGCACGGCGACTGGATCGCCGCCGACCGCCAGGGTCTCACGATCTGCGATGCGACCTCGGCGGCCTTTGCGATGCGGCTGCCGTGGCCGAAGCTCGATGTCGTGACCTGGTCGTGGCAGAAGGCGCTCGGCGGCGAAGCGGGGCACGGCATGCTTGCGCTGGGGCCCCGCGCCATCGAGCGGCTGGAGAGCTACACGCCGCCGTGGCCGTTGCCGAAAATCTTCCGCCTGACGTCGGGCGGCAAGCTCAACGAGGGCATCTTCCGCGGCGAGACGATCAACACGCCGTCGATGCTGTGCGTCGAGGATGCGCTCGATTCGCTGCGCTGGGCCGAGAGCGTCGGCGGTCTCGAGGCGCTGATTGAGCGCGCCGAGGGCAATCTTGCCTGCGTCGCCGCCTGGGTCGAGGAGACGCCGTGGCTTGAATTTCTCGCCGCGGACCCAGCGACGCGCTCCTGCACGTCGATCCAGCTGGCGATCACCGACCCGTGGTTTCTCAGCTTGTCGCCCGAGTTGCGGTTCAAGACCGTGCGTTCGATGACGGCGCGCATCGAGGCCGAAGGCGCCGGCTACGATCTCGCGAGCCATCGCGATTCGCCGCCCGGCATCCGCATCTGGGCCGGCGCCACGGTCGAGCGCGGCGATATCGAGGCGCTGCTGCCGTGGTTCGACTGGGCCTGGGCCGAGGAACGCCGCGCCGCCAAGGCGACGTAAATCTGTTTAACGCGAAGGGCGCAAAGGTTTACGCAAAGGACGCGAAGGGGATTTATGCTTTGCGCCCCTTTGCGTCTCCTCCGCGTACTTTGCGTCAGATGAGTTCTTTTGAGGTAAGACGATGCCGAACGTGCTGATTGCCGATGCGCTGAGCTCCAAGGCGGCCGAGATTTTCCGAGCGCGCGGCGTCGCGGTCGATGTCGCGATCGGCCTCAAGCCCGATGAGCTGCGCGCCCGCATCGCCGGGTATGACGGCCTCGCTGTGCGCTCGGCGACAAAGGTCACAGCCGACCTGCTCGCCGAGGCCGAACGGCTGAAGGTTGTCGGCCGGGCCGGCATCGGCGTCGACAACATCGATGTCGAAGCAGCGACCGGGCGCGGCATCGTCGTCATGAACACGCCCTACGGCAATTCGATCACCGCCGCCGAGCACACGATCGCGATGATGTTCGCGCTCGCCCGCCAGATCCCGGCCGCCGACCGCTCGACCCAGGCCGGCAAATGGGAAAAGGCGCGCTTCATGGGCGTCGAGCTCTCCGGCAAGACGCTCGGCATCATCGGCTGCGGCAATGTTGGCGCGATCGTCGCCGACCGCGCGCTGGGGCTGAAGATGAAGGCGATCGCCTACGATCCGTTCCTGTCGCCCGAGCGGGCGCTGGAACTGGGGGTCGAGCGGGTGACGCTCGACGAACTATTGGCGCGCGCCGATTTTATCACGCTGCACACGCCGTTGACCGACGCGACGCGCAACATCATCGACGAGGCCGCGATCGCCAAAATGAAGCCCGGCGCGCGGCTCATCAATTGCGCGCGCGGCGGCCTCGTCGTCGAAGCGGACCTCGCCGCCGCGCTCGAAGAGGGCCGCATCGCCGGCGCCGCGGTCGATGTCTTCGTCGACGAACCGGCAACGCACAATCCGCTGTTCGGCCGCGACAATCTCGTCGCGACGCCGCATCTCGGCGCGGCGACCAGCGAGGCGCAGGAAAACGTTGCCCTGCAGATCGCCGAGCAGATGGCCGATTTCCTGTTGACCGGCGCGGTCGCGAACGCGGTCAACATGCCGTCCTTGACCGCTGAGGAAGCGGCGCGGTTGAAGCCCTACATGGCCTTGGCCGGGCAGCTCGGGAGCTTTGTCGGGCAACTGACCGATACCGGCATCCGCGCCGTCGCGATCGAATACGAGGGCGCGGTCGCCGACCTCAACACGAGGCCGTTGACCGCGACAATCCTCGCCGCGCTGCTGGCGCCGCAGCTCGCCGCGGTCAATATCGTCAACGCGCCGGTGATCTGCCGCCAGCGCGACATCCGGGTCAGCGAGACCCGCCGGGCCGATGCCGGTGACTACCAGAACCTGCTGCGCGTCACGGTGACAACCGAGCGCCGCAAGAGCCTGCGGCCGGCCGGCCAAAACGGCCGCGGGCGGCGCGGCGCGGCGCCGGGCGAGCCGCATGAGCGCAGCGTCGCCGGCACCGTATTTGCCGGCAGCAAGCCGCGTCTCGTCGATGTCGAGGGCATCCGGCTCGAAGCCGAGCTCGGTCATAACGTGCTGTTCGTGCGCAATTTCGACAAGCCCGGCTTTATCGGCGCGCTGGGCCA
>DATJUL010000344.1:0-7519 GCA_035502295.1 Allostellaceae bacterium
CCGGGCGCTGCGGCGATGGGTGCGACCCGCGTGCCGTGATGAAAGATCTCGACCGTGGCGACGGTGATCCGCGCCCCGACTTCCTGGCGGATCAGCTGATGCGGCACGCTGTAGTAGGCCTTGTCGTAACCTTCGTGCCAAAAGTGCCGATCTGAAAGTTGCACTATTTCAATGAGTTGCGCCTCAGCGATGATCGCATCCCATTGATATTACGAGAAAGGCAGCTTTTTTATCCCGGCACGCGCTCCAAGACGGCGGATGGCGCCTGGCGAAGCAGGCTCGATTTATAGCGGTCGAGATCGAAGGTCAGGATGCCGCGCATGTTGATGTGCTTGTGGCCGATCGGCGCGAGCCGCCGCATCACCGCGTCGGGATGATCGCCGGGCGACGCGTTGATCATTGCCTGGATGCGATGCGTATTCCACGCCATGACGATGTTCGCCAGCAGCGTCAGGGCGCCGGAGATGGTGCCGAGCTCCTCCATGGAGCGCCCATGCTTTGCGGTGATCATGCGGTTGTGGATGGCGCGCTGCAGGCTGTGCACCGCCTCGCCCTGGTTGAGGAGATCGAGGACTCCCAGGCGAAACACGGGGTTGGAGAGATAGTCGCAGAGATACAGAGTCCGTAGCAGACGGCCCAGCCCGTCGCCGGCATTGTAGACGGGGTCGCCGGCGGCAGCTGACCCGAACCGGTCGAGCGCCGCGGTCGCCGATTCCCAGCCGTGCTTGACCGAGGCGCCGAGCCGCAGGAATCCCTCCCAGCCTCGCGCAATGGCGCGGCGGGAGACGGTTTCGGACACGATTGGCCGCAAGACCTCCGGAATTTCAAGCCCTTTTGGTAGGTAGAGCTTTCGCTTTTTGAGCCCCGCCAGGTGCGGACACAGGTCGAACCCGACCACCTTGGCGAGCGCCATTCCGAAATGCGTGAAGCCGTGCGTGTCGACGGCGACGCGCTCGATCCGAGCGACCTGGCGCTGGCGCAAGGCGCCCTCAATGGCAGCGCCGGCTTGCCGGCGGTTGAGGATAATGGGTTGATCGTAAAGGATGCCCCATTGGTCGAGGACATGAGCGTAGGTCCCGACCGCGTAGGTTCGCCGCCGCGGGTCGAGCCGTGCCGACCACAAATAGCGCGTCGCTTCCAGGCTCATCATATCCGCCGAGGCGAACAGCCCGCGGCCCCATAGAGCGGCGACGGGATGCTCGCGCATGAAGCGCAACACCATGTCGTTCGCCGAGCGAAGCCGCTTCTCCGCCTCGATCTTCAGCATCATCTGCCCGATGCTGTCGGCGGCGAGCGAGGGCACCATGCGCGACAGTTCGGCGGCGGAAAGACCGGAGCCGAGCCCCATCAGGGCGGCGTAGAGCGTGACCAATTCCCCTTCCGACCGGGCCGCGCGGCCAAGAAGGGTCCACGAGAACCGCGTCAAGCCGTCGATTTCGATCAGGGCTTCCGGAAACTGAACATCCCCGAAAGCGCGCGCGAGCGCCTGTCGCGCCGGTTCGAGCCGAGGGTCCTTCGGCGCCGGCTTGCGACGCGGCAATCGCAATTCGCCGCCCTCGATCGCGACGGCACCGGCCTCGATCGCCTCGGCCAATGCGGCCAGCCCGGCGCTCAGCCCCGCCTCCAGGCGTTGAAGATATTTCTCCGAACTGGCCGGCAGATTGAGGTCGCGAATGAAGCGGCCGCGGTCGCGCTGCCACAGCTTCGGAGGGATCAGTTTTTCCTCAGGCGCCTGGTACGACAGGCTGTGATCGACCGAGACAGAACGGTTACGCAGCGCTCGCTTCAAGCCCATGAGGGTCGCCGCGCGAAAGCAGCCGAGCGCTGCCGCACGATCCGGCTGATCGATCAGCGCTTGCCACGAAGGGCCAAAGGGCTGCGGCGTCGATGCCGGCAACGCGTTGGGTGAGGCGGCGAGCGCGTCGAGCGTGGCAAAAGCGGCGGCGAGCTGATGATCGGTCGGAACCGCGAGGGGCGCCTCCCGCGCCAGTTTCAGAAGCCGCGCCAAGTCCAGGGACTTGCGTCCGAGTTCCTGACGAATGGCGGCGACCTGGCTCCCCTGCCTTTCCGGTTCGAAGGGGGCGATCAGGCTGTTGAGCCGCGCGCGCAACTCGGCGGCTCCGAGCGATTCGTCACCGGCGAGCCCGGCAAGATCGCCGAGCAGCCGGCGCAAGCGGCGCAGTCGGGCCGCCTGCGTTTCCTCCACCCGCTCCCGCGCACCACGCCACTGGGCCGAGATCTGGTGATCGAGAAGCGTGAGGCTCCCGTCCATCAACCGCAACAGCGTGAGGCGCAGAAAACAGGCCACCTCGATTGTGCGATGCGGGTCCTTGATCCGCGCCAGCGCTGCCGGTTTCCGCGACATCATCCGCCGCGCGAAATATTCGAGACCGGCGCGCGGCAGGTCCGGGAGGATCAGCCGGTCGGCGCCCAATTCCTTGAGAAATTCGACCTTTTCCATCTGCTCGGCGAGGCCTTTCGCCGTCCTGCTCGACGGCACGTCGCCGAGCCATTCGCGCCGGCTGACCCCGCCCTCCTCGATCGACGCCAACAGGCGCGGCACCCATATCTCGCGCTCGGCTGGCCGCGCCGCGGCAATGAGCTTGAACAGCGCCTGCTGCTGATGGCGCCGCGCGGCGATTGCGAGACGGCGGATGTGATGCTGTCGGAGCAACAGATATTGATGCTCGACCAGCCACGACCGGGCGCGCGCCATGAGTTCGGCGTCGTCGAAAACGGCCGCCGCCTCCCGGCGAAGATAAGCCACCAATCCGCGTTCCGCGTGCGCGGTGAGCTCGCTGCGCCCCAGCAGCTTGAGTGCCGTGGCGTGGTGCTCGAACAAGGTCCGGCGCCGCCGGCGATAGAACGCCCGGATCGAGGCGATCCGCGGCGCCGTGCAATCGATCTGCCGGCCGAGATGATCGAGGATCTGCGGCGGTATCAGCTCGACCGAGTTGAGCGTCCTGCCGGTCATCTTGAGGAAGCCGATCTGCAGGGCGAGCGCCAACCGGTTCAAGGGTCCGCGGCGCTCCCGGACCGGGGCAAGCTCATCCGCGTCGAGCGTGAAGAAGTGCTCGATCTCGAGCGCGGACAGCGTCTCGGGAAATCGCTCCTCACCGAGGTATCGATGCTCCCATCGATTGATCGGTGGCGCTTTTGTCGGGTTGGCTGCAGCGTCCGGATCTTGCCGTATCCGGCGATTCACAAACGATCGTCTACGCGGCAAAAACGCGGAAGACGCAGAACCAAGAGCTTGTGCTGCGCGAAATCCTGTTGCCAAATCGCGGCCAAAGGCAACAGGTTTGAGCGACACCCATGCTGCTTGGCTACGCACGAGTCTCGAAGGTCGATGATCAGGATACCGCGGTCCAGGTCAGTGCCCTCAAGGCGGCGGGCTGCGACCGGGTCTACGAAGAGAAGGCCTCCGGCGGCCGGTGGGACCGGCCCCAGTTGCACCGGATGCTCGACCATCTGCGCGAGGGCGATACGGTCGTCGTGTGGAAACTCGACCGCTTGTCGCGCTCGCTCAAGGACCTGCTTCACATCCTGGAGAAAATCGACGCCGCAGCCGCCAACTTCCGTTCCTTGACCGAGGCGATCGACACCTCCGGACCGGCCGGGCGCATGATGATGCAGATGCTCGGATCCTTCGCCGAATTCGAGCGTGCCATGGTTCGTGAGCGAACCCGCGCCGGGTTAAAGGCGGCGCGCGAACAGGGTCGAAAGGGCGGCCGGCGATCCAAGCTCATGCCGCGGCAAAGAACCGAGATTCTCGCGATGCTCGCCAGCGGCAGCGCCGGCGCCGAAATCGCCCGCATCTTCCGGGTCCATCGCGCCACCATCAGCCGCATCGCCGCCGAGGCGAGAACCGTGTCGCCGAAAACAGGGGCGGCTCCCGATTCTGTCACGACGGAGATCGCGGCGCAGCCCTTGCTGTCGAAAAGCTGACTCTCTCACTATATCAATTGGTTGCAATCGACTTGCGAACACAACCTATTGAAATAGCGCGACTTTCAGATCGGCACTTTTGGCGCGGAGGTTACGACAAGGCCAAAACAGACGAGCAGAAAAAAGCCGCGCTGCAACAACGAATCGCAGCCCTGAAAGAGAAGGTTCGACGGATCGAAAGGCGAAAGGCCGATCAGGACCAGCGGGATCGCGCCCATCTCGGCATCGTCGTCGGCTGGGGCATCATCGAGCACGCGCTCTGCTCCCCGGCCTTGTCGTCACCTTCGTGCCAAAAGTGACGCTAAGGAAAGTGCGTTAGTTCAGGGCCTTACGGCTCTGTCATCCATGCAACTCGTTGACAACAAGGGAAACCCTGCTTTTTCAACCTGCGGCGTGTTTTCTGACGGCCACAGCTGGGCGGTCGAGCAGGCTCGGCCCGAGCTGCGAGAGGTCGAAGCTCAGGATGCCGCGCAGATTGATGTGCCTGTAGCTGATCGGCGCGATGGCTTGCAGCACCTCGTCCGGGTACGCGCCGGGTGCCTGGTCGACGGCGCGCTGAAGGCGGTGCGTGTTCCAGGCCATGACGATATTGGCGAGCAAGGCGAGAGCTCCGGAGATCGCGCCGAGCTCTTCCATCGTGCGCCCGTGCTTTGCGGTGATGACACCGTTGTAGACGGCACGCTGGAGGCTGTGGACCGCCTCGCCCTGGTTGAGGAGGTCGAGAATTTCGATTCGGAACCCCGGATTGCCGAAGAAGTCGCACAGATAAAGGGTACGCAGAAGCTTTCCGAGTGCGTCGCCGGCCTCGAAGACGGGATCGCCGGCGGCGGCCGATCCGAAGCGCTCGAGCGCCTCGGTCGCCGGGTACCAGCCGTGCTTCACCGAGGCGGCAAGCCGCAGCAACCCTTCCCAGCCTCGCGCGATAGCGCGGCGCGACACGGTCTCGGCGACGCAGGGTCGCAATACCTCCGGGACGTCGAGACCGCGCGGCAGGTAGAGCTTGCGCCTCTTGAGGGTTGCCAGGCGCGGACACAGGTCGAACCCGACGAGCTTGGCAAGCGCCATCGCAAAATGCGTAAAGCCGTGAGTGTCGACCGCCACGCGTTCGATGCGATCGACCTGCTGCTGTCGCAAGGCGCCCTCGATCGCAGGTCCGGCCTGGCGGCGGTTCAGGACGATCGGTTGGTCGTAGAGAATGCCCCATTGATCGAGCACATGGGCGTAGGTGCCGACGGCATAGGTGCGGCGCCGGGGATCGAGGCGTGCCGCCCACAGATAGCGCGTCGCTTCAAGGCTCATCATGTCGGCCGAAGCGAACAGGCCCCGCCCCCCAGAGATCGGCGATCCGGTGTCTGCGCATAAAGCGCAGCACCGCATCATTGGCAGCGCGTAGCCGGCCGTCCGCTTCGATCCTGAGAACCATCTGACCGAGGCTGTCGGCTGCCAGAGCCGGCACCATGCGCACCAGTTCAGCGGCGGAAAGATCGGAGCCGAGGCCGAGGAGGCCGGCATAGAGCGTCACCAACTCGCTTTCCGATCGGGCCGGTCGGCCGAGCAGGGTCCAGGAGAAGCGGGTCAGATGGTCGACTTCGATGATGACCTCGGGGAGCTGCGCATTGCCGACCGCGATCGCCAGCGCCTGTCGGGCGGGATCGGCCCGAGGATCCCGTGGCGCTGGCTTGCGCCGTGGCAGCCGCAATTCGTCGTCCTCGACGGCGACGGTGCCGGCCGCGACCGCCTCGGCCAGGGACGCAAGACCCGCCGTCAGGCCAGCTTCCAGGCGCTGCAGGTAGGGTTCCGGACGGGCGGGGAGGTTGAGCGCCCGGACAAAGCGGGCGCGCGAGCGCTGCCACAGAGATGCCGGGATCAGCTTGTCCTCGGCGGCGCGGTGCGAAAAGCTGTGGGCGACCGTAATCGAGCCGTTCCGCAGCCCGCGCTTGAGGGCCATCACCGTCGCGGCGCGAAAGCAGCCGAGCGCTGCGACGCGGTCCGGCTGATCGATGAGGCCCTGCCAGGAAGGACCAAAGGGCTGTGGCATCGTTGGCGGCAGCGCCGGCGCGGATGCGGGAAGCGCATCGAGAGCCGCGAAGGCGGTTGCGACGACATGCTCGGTCGGCATCGCCAATTCCGCCGCCCGCACCGTCTTCAGCAACCGGGCCAGCTCGTGGGATTTGTGCCCGAGCTCGTGGCGAATCTCGGCCACTCGGGTCGAACGGCGTTCCGCTTCGAACGGCGCGATCAAATCGCGCAACCGCGAGCGCAAACCGACGACGTCGAGCGCTTCGTCCTCGGTCAGGGCCGCGAGATTGTCGAGGAGCCGATGGAGGCGGCGCAGCCGGCTGGCCTGGACCTCCACTGCGCGCTCGCGGGCGCTGCGCCAATGGGCGGCGATCTGATGATCGGCAAGGGTGAGGCTCGCATCGCTGAGCTGCAGTAGCCGAAAATGCAGAAAGCAGGCGACCTCGATCGTGCGATGCGGATCCTTGATACGCGCGAGCGCCGCGGCTTTGCGCGATGTCATCCGCCGCGCAAAATGCTTGAGGCCCGTGAGCGGCAGGTCGGAGAGCACCAGCCGGTCGGCGCCCAATTCCTTCAGAAAGCCGATCTTTTCAATCTGCGCTTCGAGGCTCGTCGGCCCCCTGCCCGGCGGCACGGCGCCGAGCCATTCGAGACGGCTGATCCCGCCATCTTCGATTGTCGCCAAAAGGCGCGGCAGCCACGTCTCGCGGTCGGACCCTGCGATGGCGACGATAGTTCTGAACAGCGCCTGCTCCTGGTGCCGGCGCGCCGCGGCAAGGAGACGGCGGATGTCGCGCTCGCGCAGCAGGAGATAATCGTGATCGACGAGCCAGGACCGCGAGCGCGCCATCAGCTCGGCATTGTCGAACACCGCAGCGGCCTCGCGCCGCAGATAGGCGACGAGACCGCGCCCGGCATGCTCGCTCGGCTCCGTGCGACCGAGCGCGGTGAGGGCTGCCGCCTGATGGTCAAACAAGGTGCGCCGACGCCGGTAGAGCGCCCGGATCGAGGCAAGCTGCGGCGGCGCACATCCGAGCTGGCGGCCAAGATGCTCCAGCACGCCGGGCGGAATGATCTCGACCGAATTGAGTGTCCCGCCGGTCATCTTGAGGAAGCCGATCTGGAGCGCGAGCGCCAGCCGGTTCAACACCCTCCGCCGGCGCCGAACAGCGGCGTACTCTTCCTCGCCGAGCGTGAAGAAATGCTCGATCTCCATCGCCGACAGGGCGTCGGGGAACCGTTCCCGGCCGAGATAGCGGTGCTCCCATCGGCTCATCCGCGGACCCTCCGCAACCGCCGCTGAGCGTCGCCGGCCGCCACGGTCCCGAGCCCGCGATAGAGCGTCGCCGAATGCACGTTCAGGATACGCGCCGCCTCGCGCACGGCGGTGCCCTCGTCGATCAGGCGTCGTGCGACAACCAGCTGCTCGGCGGTGAGTTTTGGCGGCCGGCCGAAACGCACGCCGCGAGCGCGCGCCGCAGCGCGGCCAGCGCCAGTGCGCTCGTGAATGAGCGCGCGCTCGAATTCGGCGATGCCGGCGAACACTGTCAGC
>DATJUL010000345.1:0-4790 GCA_035502295.1 Allostellaceae bacterium
CCGAAACTCAAGGTGTTCTTTGCCGAAACCCGGCTCGGGTGGGTGCCGTTCTGGCTCGAACACATGGACCTCTGGTACAAGCGCCACATCGGCTGGGCGGAAGAAATGCTCGGTTTCAAGCCGTTGAAGGAGCTGCCGGCCACCTACGTGCGGGAAAACGTCTATTTCACCGTGCAGTACGAGCGCGTCGCGATCGAGATGCGCCATCATGTCGGCGTCGATCACATCATGTTCGCGACCGATTTCCCGCATATCGAGAACGAATGGCCGAATTCGCGCCCGATCATCGACGAGATTTACGCCGACGTGCCGCCGGCCGAAAAGCACAAGATGTGGGCCGCAAACTGCGTCAAATATTTCAAGCTCGACGCGTAATTAACCAGTGGTCCCGGCGCGTGTCGGGGTCCATCGAGAAACCGCACCGAAGTTGAAAAATGGGTCCCGGCCTCTGTCGGGAACCCAGAAGCGGAGGGAATGCGAGGCATGGAACCGGTCGTCGGCAGCGGCAAATACACCTATCGGGTGCGGGAGGATTGGCAGCAACCGCCGGAGTGGCTGGAGGTCAAGGCCTGCGCGGTGTCGGTCGATTCCGCGGATCGCGTCTACTGCTTCAACCGCAACGACGCGCACCCGATCGTGGTCTTCGACCGCTACGGCAACTTCCTGTCGTCGTGGGGCGCCGGGCTTTTCCGCTTTCCGCACGCGATCCGCATCGTGCGGGAGGGGGGCGAGGATCGCGTCTGGCTGTGCGACGAACACCACAACCAGTTCTATAAATTTACCACTGACGGCCGGCTGTTGCAGACGATCGGCCGCCAGGGCGAGCGCTCCGACACCGGCGTGCCGGAAGCGGACTGGTCGTCGCAGGCGTGGCGCAAGGTCACGCACGGCGGTGGCCCCTTCAACCTGCCGACCGACATCTGCTTTGCGCCCGACGGCGCGATGTTCATCGCCGACGGCTACGGCAACGCCCGCATCCACAAATTCTCGCCCGACGCGCAATACCTCTTTTCCTGGGGCGAGCCGGGCACCGCACCCGGTCAGTTCAACCTGCCGCATGGCGTGTGGATCGACCGGCGTGGCCGCCTCCTCGTCGCCGATCGCGAAAACGACCGGGTGCAGGTGTTCGACCAGCAGGGCAAATTATTGCAGGTTTGGCCGGTCGAATTGATCGGCCCGGCCTTTTTTTATGTCGATGCCGACGACGCCGTCTACATCCCCGAACACAACGGCGGCATGATCTCGATCCTGACCTTGGACGGCGAGCGGCTGGCGCGCTGGGGCGGCCCGATCCACCGCTCTTGCCACGGCATCTGGGTCGATTCCCAGGGCGATCTCTACGTCGTGCAGCCCGGCGACTGGCAGCCGCGCGCCCGCCGCGTCGTCAAATACGAGCGGCAGTGAGAGCCGAGCGCGTGCTGGCGCGGATATGAGGTCCGCACGCGCGGCAGGACCGGCAGCGGCCGCGGCAACGCTGGCGCTGGCGTTTGGCGTTGCCGCGGCGATCCACCGTCCGCCGCCGCGCTTTGCCGCGCCGCCGATCGCGGTCGTGCGCGACGGCGGCGGACAGGCCCTGTGGGCAATCCGCCTCGCGCCAGCCGCGCACGAGATCGCCGTCGACCGCCTGGCGAAACCGTCATCGCTCGCGGGCCATGCCGATCAGCTGTGGCTGGCGACGCCAGCCGGGCCGCACTCGCTCGGCCTCCTGCCGCGCCGCGGCCGTGCGGTCATCCCCGAGATGCCGACGCTCGTGGCGACGTTGACCGGCGCGGGAGAATTGCTGGTTTCCCGCGAACCGCCCGGCGGCTCGCGGCGGACGCGGCCGAGCGGGCCGATCATCTGGCGCGCCGCCTTTCGCGGTCGCTAGCATTGCCCCGGTTGCGCGGGGGGCCGGAACGTGCGATTATGCCCCCGTTCGTATCACCTTTTTTGGCGCGCGGAAGCCCGGCCGGCAACGAGTGGGGAGCACGGCTTGCCGCGATTGTCGTCGGCCGCGCGGATCGCGGTTGTCATGGGGTTGCGGGCGCGGGCAGGACGACGGTCGGGCGCGGATTGGCGCGGCGCCTCGGCTGGCGGTTCAAGGACGGCGACGCGCTGCATCCGCCGGAGAATGTTGCAAAGATGCGCACGGGACATCCGCTCGATGACGACGACCGCGCCCCGTGGCGGCTCACGGCCATGTCCGCGCAGACCGATGCATGGCGAGATGCGGGCATAGGCGCCGTCGTTGCATGCTCGGCCGGTGCGATCGTTGCGACGATCGCGGCCGCGCTGGGGCCGGCGGCAATCGCCTCGCCCGCGCGTTGACAGGGCGCGGCAGCGACCGAACATGAGGGCGGGTATCCGGCTTGAACCGGCCGCTCGGCAGGCAGGAGGGAAGAGCGAATGACCAATCCGCTGCGAGGGCTGCAGGAATACGGCCAGTCGGTATGGCTCGACTTTGTCAGCCGCGATCTGCTGCGCAGCGGCGCGCTCCGAACGCTGATCGAAGAGGACGGGCTGCGCGGCGTCACGTCAAACCCCTCGATCTTCGAGAAGGCGATCGGCCACGGCGATGATTACGACGATCTGATCGCCACGGCCGAACAACAGGGAGATCTCGATCCCGGCGCGCTGTTCGAGGATCTGGCGATCCACGACATCCAGGAAGGTGCCGATGCGCTGGCGCCGGTCTACGAGCAGACGCAGCGGCGCGACGGCTTCATTTCGATCGAGGTATCGCCCTACCTGGCGATGCAGACGCACGAGACGATTGCCGAGGGGCGGCGTCTGTGGAGTCACATCAACCGCCCTAACCTGATGGTGAAGGTGCCGGGCACCAAGCCGGGCCTGCCGGCGATCCGCACGCTGATCGGCGAAGGCATCAACGTCAACGTGACGCTGCTGTTCTCGCAGCAGGTCTATGCCGACGTCGCCGACGCCTACATTTCGGGGATCGAGGATTTCGTCGCCAAGGGCGGCGACCCGCACCGCGTGGCGAGCGTCGCGAGCTTCTTCGTCAGCCGCATCGACACGCTGGTCGACGACGCGCTCGATCAGCGCATCGCGGCGACGCAGGACGCCGCCGCGCGCCAGCGCCTCGCGGCGCTGAAGGGCAAGATCGCGATCGCCAATGCAAAGCTCGCCTATCGGTATTACCAACAGATCTACGGCAGCACGCGCTGGCAACGCCTGGCGCAGCTCGGGGCGCAGACGCAGCGCCTCTTGTGGGCTTCGACCGGCACGAAGAACAAGGCCTACAGCGATGTGCTTTATGTCGAGGAGTTGATCGGCGCCGACACCGTCAACACGATGCCGCCGCCGACGATGGACGCGTTCCGTGACCACGGCAGCCCGCGTGCAAGCCTCGAAGAGGATGTAGCGGCGGCGCAGGCCGTCATGGATGCATTACCCGCCGCCGGCGTCTCGATCGACGCCATCACGGCGCGCCTCGTCGAGGATGGCGTCAAGCTGTTCGCCGACGCCGCCGACCAGCTCTATGCCGCGGTGCAGAAGAAGCGGCGCAGCGTGCTCGGGACGAAGCTCAACGCGATGAGCTTTAATTTGCCTGCGGATCTCCAGCACGAGGTCGACGCGACCCTGGAGGAGTGGCGCCGGGCGGGCGATGTGCGCCGCCTGTGGGGCCACGACGCGGCGCTGTGGACCGAAACCGACGAGGCGCGCTGGCTCGGCTGGCTGACGATCGTCGATTCGCAGCTGAAGGCGGTCGCGCACCTCGAGGCCTTTGCGGCCGACGTGAAGGCGGCCGGCTTCAGCGATGCGCTGCTGCTCGGCATGGGCGGCTCCAGCCTCGGCCCCGAGGTGCTGGCGCAAAGCCTCGGCAGCCGGCCCGGCTTCCCGCGCCTGCAGACCGTCGATTCGACCGATCCGGCGCAGTTGAGGCGCATCGAGGCGTCGGTCGATCTGAAGAAAACGCTGTTTATCGTTTCGAGCAAATCGGGGAGCACGCTCGAACCCAACATCTTCAAGCAGTATTTCCTGGCACGCGCGAAGGAGGTGCTGGGCGAGGCCGCGGCCCGGCATTTCGTCGCGGTTACCGACCCCGGCTCGTCGGTCGAGAAGATGGCGCGCGCCGAAGGCTTCCGCAGCGTGTTTCACGGCGAGCCGACGATCGGCGGGCGCTATTCGGTGCTGTCCGATTTCGGCATGGCCCCGGCGGCGGCGATCGGCATCGACACCGGAGATTTTCTCGAACGCACCGCCGAGATGGCGCGCTCCTGCTCGACCAACGCGCCGCCCATCGAAAACCCCGGCGTCATTCTCGGCGCGATCCTCGGCGTCGCGGCCCGGCACGGCCGCGACAAGGCGACGATCATCGCCTCGGCCGGCGTCGCGTCGGTCGGCGCCTGGCTCGAACAGCTGATCGCCGAATCGACCGGCAAGCTCGGCCGCGGCATCATCCCGGTCGATGCCGAGCCGGTCGGCGCGCCGGCGGTTTACGGCAATGACCGCGTGTTCGCCTATCTGCGGCTCGCCTCGGACGACGATAAGGAGCGCGAGGCTGCGGTCGCGGCGCTGGAGGCGGCCAGCCATCCGGTCGTCCGCATCATCATCTCCGACGCGATGCAGATCGGCCAGGAATTCTTCCGCTGGGAGATGGCGACCGCCGTTGCCGGCGCGATCATCGGCATCAACCCGTTCGACCAGCCCGATGTCGAGGCGCAGAAGATCAAGACCCGCGAATTGACCGCTTCCTACGAAAAAACCGGCAGCCTGCCGGCCGAGACGCCGTTTCTGACGACCGACGGCATCGCGCTGTTCGCCGATCCGGCGAATACCGCGGCGCTGCG
>DATJUL010000346.1:0-2123 GCA_035502295.1 Allostellaceae bacterium
GCTGCAGCCGCGCGTAGCCGACCGGCACGAAATGCCCGTCCATCAGTGGAAACGTGTTGTAGACGAGGCCCGCGCGCAGCCCGGCCGTGAAACCGCCGGCGCAGATCGTCAGCCCGACCAGCGCGATCAGCGCGTCGCCGCGGCGCCGCCAATGCGACGCAGCCGGCCCATCGGCCGGCGGCCAGCGCAGGCCGAGCGCAAGCCACAATGTTGCGGCGTAGATCGCGAGCGCCAGCGCGAGATGCGCGACGAGGCGGTACTG
Organism: Allostellaceae bacterium; assembly: GCA_035502295.1. Taxonomy (GTDB): domain Bacteria; phylum Pseudomonadota; class Alphaproteobacteria; order ATCC43930; family CGMCC-115725; genus DATARH01. The sequence continues at coordinate 263 of DATJUL010000346.1, forward strand.
GCTGACCTCGACCCGGTGCACGAGGCCGCTTTCGACCATGTACCAGCCCAGCAGCCCCTGCGCCGCGCCCAACAGAAAGATGCCGCACAACGGCAGCACCAGGCGGCGCGGCACTTGACGGCGCGCGATGAACCACACCAGCGGCACGAAATAGGCGATGCCGATCAGCCGGCCCCACAGCCGATGCACATATTCCCACATGAAGATGTATTGGAAATCGGCGAGGCTCATGCCGGCATTGAGCACGCGGTACTGCGGGATCAGCTTGTAGCGATCGAATTCGGCGAGCCAATCGGCATGCGACAGCGGCGGCACGATGCCGATGACCGGCTGCCAATCGGTGATCGACAGACCGGATTGGGTCAGCCGCGTGATGCCGCCGAGCACGACCATGACAAAAATCATGCCGCAGCAGGCGAACAGCCAGTAGGCGATCGCCCGTTCGCTGTGCTTGCGCTGCATTGCGGGGATCGCGCGCTGGCGCGCCGGCAGCGCGCCGGTCGAGCTTCTCATGGCGACGATAGTGCCTCGCCCGCGCAGCCTTGCGCATGGGGCGTTTTACCGCGAGCGCATAGAGCGCACCGGGCTGGGCGCGGTGACCGGAAGCATTGCCGCAGGACGGCAATGATGCCAGCATGGCGCAATGAGGCGAGCGATCGACCTGCGCGTCCTCGAACTGCTGGCGGCGCGGCTGTGCCATGACCTGATCGGGCCGGTCACGGCGATCGCCAACGGCATCGAGCTGATGGCCGACGACGACGGGGAATTCGGCCGCGACGCGCTGACGCTGGTCGCCGACAGCAGCCGCCAGGGCGGCCGTCGCCTGCAGTTTTATCGCTTTGCCTGGGGGTTCGGCGGCGGCGGGCTGACCGGCGCGGCGCCGCACGCGCTGGCCGCCGATTTCTTCAGCGACGCCGCAATCGACTGCGACTACGGTGCGGCGGTGCGGGAGTTGCCGCCGGCGGAGCAGAAACTCGCCTGCGCGATGCTCGCGGTGGCCGGCGAAGGACTGCCGCGCGGCGGCCGGATGATGTTGTCGCTCGTCGCCGGCGGGCTGCAGATCGACGCCGTCGGCGCCGGCGGCGGGCTGTCGCCCGAGGCGGTCGCGGCCCTGGCGCTTTCGGCATCGCCGGCGGCGCTGACGACCCGCACGGTCGCCGCCTATGTCGCCGGGCTGTTGGCGGAAGCGCGCGGTCGCCGGCTGGTTGTCGAAGCCTTGGCCGGTGGTTTCCGGGTGCTGGCCGCGCCGCTGTAGGGATCAGGCGCGGCGCAGTTCGGCCGCCTCGTCCGCCGGGTCGCGCAGCACATAACCGCGACCCCATACCGTCTCGATGTAATGCTCGCCACCCGTCGCTGTCGCCAGCTTCTTGCGCAGTTTGCAGATGAAGACGTCGATGATCTTCAATTCCGGCTCGTCCATGCCGCCATAGAGGTGGTTCAGAAACATCTCCTTGGTCAGCGTGGTGCCCTTGCGCAGGCTCAACAGTTCGAGGATGCCGTATTCCTTGGCGGTCAAATGCAACGGGTGGTCGTCGACGCTGACGACGCGGCTGTCGAGGTTGACGGTCAACTTGCCGGTGCGGATCAGCGAGTCGGAATGGCCCTTCGAGCGGCGGACGATGGCCTGGATGCGGGCGATCAGTTCGCGGCGGTCGAACGGCTTGGTCAGGAAGTCGTCGGCGCCGAAGCCGAGCCCCTTGATCTTGTGGTCGAGTTCGCCGAGCCCCGACAGGATCAGGATTGGCGTGCGCACGCGTGCCGCGCGCAGCCGCCGCAGCACCTCGTAGCCGTCGATGTCCGGCAGCATCAGATCGAGGATGATGATGTCGTAATCGTAGAGCTTGCCGATCTCCAGCCCGTC
>DATJUL010000347.1:0-8240 GCA_035502295.1 Allostellaceae bacterium
CGCCGCCGGCAAGCCGCCCAACCCCGGCCGCCTCAACGATCTGCGACACATCGTCTACAAACCGGCCGACGCGCCGTGGCGGCGCGCGCGGCGCTCGCTCGGGCTCATGCTGCGCGAGGGGATTCTGAAGGAAAACATCGACGGCGAAGCCCTGATGTGGGCCTACAACCGGCTCCTCGGCCGCCCGGAAGAACGCCGCATCCTGATGGTCATCTCCGATGGCGCGCCGGTCGACGATTCGACATTGTCGGTCAACCCCGGCAACTACCTCGAAAAGCACCTGCGCGAAGTCATCCACGAAATCGAAAAGATCGGCGTCGTCGAACTGACCGCGATCGGCATCGGCCACGACGTGACGCGCTACTATCGGCGCGCGGTGACGATCGTCGATGCCGAGCAACTGGGCGGCGTCATGCTCGAACGCCTCGCCGACCTGTTCGAGGAAGAAGGCACCCGCACCCACCGCGTCCGCAGCCGCCGCGCAGCGTAGGGCGAAGATCGAACCGATGGCCGATCCCGCGATCAAGCCGATGAACCTCGACGAATTCCTCCGCTGGGAGGACGGCAGCGAGACGCATTACGAGCTGATCGGCGGGTTTCCGGTCGCGATGGCGCCGCCGGCGGAAGCACACCGCATGCTCGCCGTGCGTCTCGTCACGCGGATCGATGCGGCGCTGGCGCGACGGCGGCCGTGCAACGCGCAGATCGAGGCCGGCGTCATCCGGCCCGACCGCGCCGACCTCTATTTAGAAGCCGATATCGCCGCGACCTGCGAGGGCAACGAGATCGGCCGGCAGGCGATCAAGAATCCCTTCCTGGTCATCGAAATCCTCTCGCCGAGCACCGAGCGCCACGACCGGCGCATCAAACTGCCGGCCTATCGCGACATCGCCTCGATCGGCGAGATCGTGCTGGTCGCCTCCGACGACCGCTATGCCGAACTGCATCGGCGAACCGACAACCACTGGCTGATCGAAATCGTGCGGGGCGGCGACGCCGTGCTGAAGCTCACGTCGGTGGCGATCGATATCCCGTTGGCCGAATTGTACGACGGCATCGCGCTCGACGCCGCCGAATAGAGAAGGCGCACCCCGCCCGCTGCGCCGCCCACTATTCCGGGAAGGGCGGGGTTTCGCCGGGCGGCAATGGCACCTGGAACACGTTGAGGGTGTTGCCGATCAGCGTGTAGTAGCCGATCAGGCTGATCAGCTCGACGAGGCCCTGCTCGCCGACGGTGGCGATCGCCGCGTCGAAGCTGGCGTCGGAGAGCCGCTGGGTGCGGAAGAGTTCGCTGCACAGGCGATGGACGAGCGCCTCGTCGGAGGCCGCGAACTGGGGCGTGCCGCCGCTGCGGATCGCCTCGATCGCCGCCGCCGGCACGCCGGCTTTCGCGGCCAAGGGCGCATGCGCCTGCCATTCGTATTGCGCGCGCCAGAACCGCGCCGTCGTGATGATCGCCAGTTCCGACAGGCGGTCGGAGAGCGAGGTGCCCCAGCGCAGGTGCTCGCCGAGCTTCGCCGCCAACCCGCAGATTTCGGGAGCGCGGATCAGCAGCTCGAACGGCCCGCCGAAGCGGCCGCGCCGGCCGGCGATGATTTCCTCGCGCACAAGCCGCTGCGCCGGGCTCATGTCGGCGACGGCGATGTCGCGATAGCGGCTCATCCTTCCCTCCTCGTCATGCTTCGCCCTGAGCATTACGCCGAATTAATCCCGCCGAAAGGTCTTTGTTACCCGCATCTGCGATGTTGCGATCGACCATCCTTATTGCAGGAGACCACTCATGACGGAACATTCGCCAGGCGGCGGGCGCTCGCGGTTCGGCAGGGCGCGGGCGGCCGCCATCGGCGTCGGCGTCGGTGCGGCGCTCGCCTTGTCGCCGCTGGTGTGGGCCGACAGCCCGCCCGCTGCCGCCACCGCGACCCCGGCGGCGCCGCTGGCGACGCAACAAAGCTTTGCCCCGCTCGTTAAAAAGGTGCTGCCCGCGGTCGTCAACATCTCGGTCACTGAAAAGCCGAGCGCCGACGAGATGTCCGACCAATTGCCGGAACAGTTCCGCAATTCGCCGTTCAACGAGTTTCTCCGGCGCTTCTTCGAGCAACGCGGCCAGCCCGATCCGTTCGCGCCGGGGCCGTTCTCGCAGGGACCGCAGGAAGAGGGCACGCGCATCGCGCTCGGCTCCGGCTTCATCGTCGACCCCTCGGGCTTTGTCGTGACCAACAACCATGTGGTCGGCGAAGCCGAAAAGGTCACCGTCATCCTGCAGGACGGCAAACGCTACCCGGCGCACATCGTCGGCCGCGACCCGCGCACCGACCTTGCCGTGCTGAAGATCCACGCCGACCACCCGCTCCCTTACGTCAAATTCGGCGACAGCAGCGCGGCGCAGGTCGGCGATTGGGTCGTCGCGGTCGGCAACCCGTTCGGCCTCGGCGGCACCGTGACGACCGGCATCATCTCGGCCCGCGGCCGCGACATCCACTCCGGCCAGTTCGACGATTTCCTGCAGATCGACGCGCCGATCAACCGCGGCAATTCGGGCGGCCCGACCTTCAACCTCGAAGGCCAGGTCATCGGCATCAACACCGCGATCTATTCGCCGAACGGCGGCAGCGTCGGCATCGGCTTTGCTATCCCCTCCAATGTCGCCGAGCACATCGTCGCCGAGCTCGAGGCGCACGGCAAGGTCACGCGCGGCTGGCTTGGCGTGCAGATCCAGCAGGTGACGCCGGCGATCGCCGCCAGCCTCGGCCTGCACAACACGCACGGCGCGATCGTCGCCGTCGTCTCGCACGACAGCCCCGGCGCCCATGCCGGCCTCAAGCAGGGCGATGTCGTGCTGTCGTTCGACGGCCATCCGGTGAACAAGCTGCGCGATCTGCCGCGGCTGGTCGCCGACGAGGCGCCGGGCAGCGCCGCGACGCTGAGCGTGTGGCGCGACGACAAATCGGTGGAATTGCATGCGACACTCGGCGAGGCGCCGGAAAACCCGCAGATCGCCTCGGCGAGCGGTGAGGAAGGTCCGGCCGAAGAGCAGTCGGCGGACGCCTTCGGCATGCATTTCGCGCCGCTGACCAGCGATGTGCGGCATCAGCTCAACCTCGGCCGCGATGTGCACGGCGTCGTGATCTCCCACGTCGACAGCAACAGCCCGGCCGATGCGCTCGGCCTGTCGCGCGGCGATGTCGTCATGTCGATCGACCAACACCCGGTGTCCAGCCCCGAGGAGGCGGTCCGGCGTCTGCGTGAGGCCGCCCACTCACCGCAGAAGAGCGCGCTCCTGCTGCTCAGCCGGAATGGCGTGACGCAGTATGTCGGGATCAAGCTCGGCAAGGGTGAGGGATAACCGACGAGCGGCGAATGAGCCGAACAAAAAGGGCGCCGGCGGGCGCCCTTTTTTGTGCCGACCGTATCGATTCAGCGGCGCCAGGCCGGGTTGCTGCGCCCGGCGGCTTCCCGCGCCGCCAATGGCAGCCGCGCTTCCAGCCGTTCCAATTCGATTCGCGTACGCGCGCCGGCGCGCAGCAGCCGGTCGGTGGCCTCCCGCAACGCCGAGCGGCTTTCCGGCGTATCCTCATCGAGCGCGGCATCAAACGCCGCGAGAAATGCAGTGATGTCGCCCTCGACCCGGGCGCGCAACTCGTGGTCGATAAAGGCACCGTTGCGGCGATGCGCTCCATCGCCGCCGTTGGGCTGCGGCGGCTCGCCATGGCGTCGGTCGTCATGGCCGGAAGCAGGCGCTGTGCCGTTGCCTGGCAGCGCGGCCGCAGGCGCGGCGGATGGCGCTCGATTGGCTGCGCCGGACTGCTCGGCCGCCGCGGGTTCGCCCGTCCGCGCAGCGCCGTCGGCGTGCCCCGGCGCACCCAGCGACAGATGCAGGGTGCGCCGTTGATCGCCGTTGGCCGGTGCGGCAATCGTCGGCCGCGGCTGCCAGGACGGTGCGGCGGCCGCCGAGCCGTTGCCGGTGTTGCTTGCGGTTGTTTTCTCCGGCGGCGCCTCCGGCACCGGTGGTGCCGTCGCGGCCTCGGCGATCGCCGCCGGCCTGGCGGCGCCGTCTGCCGCCTCGCTGGCGACGGCCTTGATCAATTGGGGTTCCGGCGGATTCGGCGGCCTGGCCGCGGCAGCCGGCCCCGGCTGACGCGCCCGGCTGCGGCTGACGACATAACTGATGGCCGGCGGCGAACAATCATATGTGCGCGCGATGCTGGCGAGCGTTTCCCCCGCATCGTATCTGGCCATGATCAGCGGCCAGTCGGATTGGGGAATCTTTCCTCTTTTACTCGATTTTTCCATCAGTAAAGACCTTGGCACCCCTTGTGCTGCAGTATTTCTCTGGCGGCCGCGCGTAACATGAGAACCGTTTCCAGCCCCGGCGCGGTTCAAACATTCATGGTCGCAGAACACGATCGGAGGGCGGCGATGCCGCCCTCTGTCCCGCCGATCCCCGATGACGGCTTTGAACAGCACCTGCTTTCTTGGGAATCAGAATAGCGGCAAATAAGACAACAGTGAAGCGATTTATTCGTTGCCCAAGCAGAGCGGCGAGGCGTATTTTTTGCCGCTCGATCGCTCCGGTCACAGCCGAACAATTTTTCCTGGGTTCAGGATATTGTCAGGATCAAGCGCACGCTTGATGCTGCGCATAACAGACACGGCCTCGCCATGTTCAGAAATCATAAAATCCATCTTGCCGTATCCAATACCGTGTTCGCCGGTGCACGTGCCTTCCATTGCGAGAGCGCGGGCAATCATGCGATCGTTGAGGCGGCTTGCCTCGGCGATTTCTGCCGAGGAATGCGGATCGATCATAAAGATCAAATGAAAATTGCCGTCGCCGACATGCCCGGCGAGCGCCGAGGGAAGGGAGGACTGCGACAAATCGCGCTTGGTTTCGGCAATGCACTCCGCCAGCCGCGAGATCGGCACGCACACATCGGTCGGCCAGCCCTTGGAGCCGGGGCGCAGCGCCAGCGCCGCATAATAGGCATCGTGGCGCGCCTGCCATAAGCGCGAGCGTTCCTCGGGGGTGGTCGCCCAGCGGAAAGCGCTGCCGCCGTGCTCGGCCGCGATTCCTTTGACGGTATCGACCTGCTCGGCGACGCCGGCGGGGCTGCCGTGAAACTCGAAAAACAGCGTCGGGGCGACCGGGTGGTCGAGCTTCGAATATTTGTTGATGGCGTCGATCTGGGCTTCGTCGAGCAATTCGATTCGCGCGACCGGCACGCCGCTCTGGATCGTCAGGATCACCGAATCGACGGCAGCTTCGATCGACGGAAAGGCGCAGACCGCCGCCGAGATCGCCTCGGGGATGCCAAAGAGCCGCACCGTCACCTCGGTGATGATGCCGAGCGTGCCCTCCGAGCCGACAAAGAGGCGGGTCAGATCGTAGCCGGCGGCCGATTTGCGGGCGCGCCGTGCGGTGCGGATGACCCGCCCGTCGGCCAGCACGACGCACAGCGACAGGACGTTCTCGCGCATCGTGCCGTAACGCACCGCATTGGTCCCGGAAGCGCGCGTCGCCGCCATGCCGCCGAGCGATGCGTCGGCGCCCGGGTCGATCGGAAAAAACAGCCCCGTGTCGCGCAGATATTCGTTGAGCTGCTTGCGCGTGACGCCGGCTTCGACCGTCACGTCGAGATCGTCGGCGTTGACCCGCAGAATGCGGTTCATCTGCGCCAGATCGATGCAGACGCCGCCCTTCAGGGCCGCGACATGCCCTTCCAACGAGGTGCCGGTGCCGAAGGCGATGACCGGCGTCTTGTGTTCGGCGCAGAGCCGCACGATCGCCGCGACCTCGTCGGTGCTCTGGGCGAAGGCGACGGCATCGGGCGCGTGCGCGGCGTGGTACGATTCGTCGCGGCCATGCAACTCGCAGATCGCCGCCGCCGTCGTCAGCCGCTCGCCGAGGAGCTGTTTGAGCGCGTCGAGCAATTCCCGGTTGAGAGGCGCCCGTTCGAAGACTGAAGCGGTCATCGCGAAGATCGCCGAATTGAAAAGGGTTGATCGAGCATTACGCCGTCGCGCCGTCGCGCGCAACGCCGACGGCTGTATATATGGAAGGCATTTGCCGGTTTTTCAGCACCGGCCGGCTGCGATTCGGCCGGCACCGAAGCGGCCGTTGAAGCGGACCGGCCGGTGCGGCTAATTTGCGACGGGAAGCGCGCCAGCGCGCACAAATCCAGCGGGAGCCGGCGATGGCCCAATCGGCCCTACAGCGGCGCGGCGAACTCGCTTCGGTCGCGCTCGACGACAAATATGCGCTTGACCGAGGCCGCGTCTATCTGACCGGTACGCAGGCGCTGGTCCGCCTGCCGCTGACGCAGCGCCAGCGCGACGCCGCCGCCGGCCATAACACCGGCTGTTTCATTTCGGGCTATCGCGGCTCGCCGTTGGGCGGGTTCGACCAAGCCTTGTGGGGCGCGCGGCGCTTTGTCGAGCAGAACCACATCAAATTCCAGCCGGCGATCAACGAAGAGCTGGCGGCGACTGCGGTCTGGGGCAGCCAGCAGGTGCGGCTGTTCCCCGGCGCCAAATACGACGGCGTCTTTGCGATGTGGTACGGCAAGGGGCCGGGGGTCGATCGCAGCGGCGACGCGTTGAAGCACGGCAACTCCGCCGGCTCGGCACCGTTGGGCGGCGTCTTGGTGCTGGCCGGCGACGACCACACGTGCAAATCCTCGACCTTGGCGCACCAGTCGGAATTGGCCTTTATCGACGCCTCGATCCCGGTATTGCATCCGGCCGGGGTCGAAGAAATCCTCGATCTCGGGCTCTACGGCTGGGCAATGTCGCGCTATTCCGGCTGCTGGGTGGCGTTGAAGACCGTCGCCGAGCAGATGGACAGCTCGGCCTCGATCGCGGTCGATCCGGCGCGCATCGATATCGTGCTGCCGGAGGATTTCGCGCTGCCGCCGGGCGGCCTCAACATCCGCTGGCCCGACACGCCGCTCGATCAGGAGGCGCGGCTGCACCGCTGGAAATTGCCGGCGGCGCTGGCCTTCGCCCGCGCCAACCGGCTCGACCGCGCCGTCATCGCGGCGCCCCGGCCGCGCTTCGGCATCGTCACGACCGGCAAATCCTATCTCGACGTGCGCCAGGCGCTCGACGATCTCGGCATCGGCGACAAGGCTGCGGCCCTCGGCCTCGCGCTCTACAAGGTCGCGATGCCGTGGCCGCTGGAGCCGGAAGGCGTCCGCCGGTTTGCCGAAGGCCTCGCCGAGGTGCTGGTCGTCGAGGAAAAACGCGCGGTCATCGAGACGCAACTGAAGGAGCAGCTTTACAATTGGCGGGCCGACCGCCGGCCGCGCATCGTCGGCAAATTCGACGAGACCGGCGAGTGGCTGCTGCCGTCGAACGGCGAACTGGCGCCCGGCCAGATCGCCCGCATCATCGCCCGCCGCCTCGCCGGTCTTGGCGATGTCCCCTGGCTCGCCGAGCGGCTGGCACGACTCGAAGCGCGCGAGCGGCCGGCGGGCGGTGAGGTCATCCCGTTTCAGCGCACGCCTTATTTCTGTTCCGGCTGCCCGCACAACACCTCGACCCGCGTGCCCGAGGGCAGCCGCGCCCTGGCCGGCATCGGCTGTCACTATCTGTCGCAATTCATGGACCGCGATACCGCGACCTTCACGCAGATGGGCGGCGAGGGCGTGCCGTGGATCGGCCAGGCGCCATTCACCGAAACGACCCATGTGTTCGCCAATATCGGCGACGGCACCTACATGCATTCCGGCATTCTGGCGATCCGCGCCGCCGTCGCGTCGGGCGTCACGATGACCTACAAGGTGCTGTTCAACGATGCCGTCGCGATGACCGGCGGGCAGCCGCTCGACGGCCACCTGACCGTGCCGGCGGTGACGCGGCAGCTCGCCGCCGAGGGCGTGACGAAGATCGTCGTCGTCACCGACGAACCCGACAAATACCCGCCCGGCGCGGTCTTTCCGCCGGGCGTCGGCGTGCACCACCGCGACGAACTCGATCAGGTGCAGCGCGAATTGCGCGAGTTGGCGGGCGTCACCGCGATCGTCTACGACCAGACCTGCGCCGCCGAAAAGCGCCGCAGACGCAAGCGCGGCCGCTTCCCCGACCCGCCGCAGCGGGTCTTTATCAACGATCTGGTGTGCGAGGGCTGCGGCGATTGTTCGGCCGCGTCGAACTGCCTCTCGGTCGTGCCGGTCGAGACCGAGTTCGGCCGGAAGCGCGCGATCGACCAGTCGAGCTGCAACAAGGATTTCTCCTGTCTCAAC
>DATJUL010000348.1:0-2324 GCA_035502295.1 Allostellaceae bacterium
GCGCAGACCTGCTGCGGCCAGCCGGCGTACAATTCCGGCGACCGCGGCGATGCCAAGGCGATCGCGCGCCAGGTCATCGCCGGGTTTGCCGGCTATGACTACGTCGTCGCGCCGTCCGGCTCGTGCGCCGGCATGCTCAAGGTGCATTATCCGCAATTGTTCGCCGACGAGCCGGACATGCGGGTGCGCGCCGAAGAACTGGCGGCGCGCACCTGGGAACTCGTGGCGTTTCTCGTCGATCTGCGCGGCATGAGCGAGGTCGCGGCGCATTGGCAGAAGCGCGCGACCTATCACGATGCCTGCTCGGGCCTGCGCGAACTCGGTGTCAAGGACCAGCCGCGCCGTCTGTTGGCAAGAGTGGAAGGGTTGCGCCTCGTCGAGCTGCCGGGGGCGGAGGTGTGCTGCGGGTTCGGCGGCACGTTCTGCGTCAAATACCCGGAAATTTCCGACAAGATGGTCGCCGACAAGGCCGCCGAGATCGCCGCCAGCGGTGCGGAGGCGGTGCTCGCCGGCGACCTCGGCTGTCTCCTCAACATTGCCGGCAAATTGGCGCGGCTCGGCTTGCCCGTCGAGGCGCGGCACGTCGCCGAAGTGCTGGCCGGCATGACCGACCGGCCGGCGATCGCCGCGCCGGCCGCTTGAGGGCGCGGTGCAGCCGACCAGCCGCGATTTCCCCGCGAACGCCCGCGCCGGCCTCGCCGACCCGGTGTTGCAGCGCGCCCTCGGCCTCGCGCGCACCGGGTTTCCGGCGCGCCGCCAGCAGGCGATCGCACGCCTGCCGGAATTCGAGGCGTTGCGCGAGGAGGGCCGCCGCATCAAGGATGACGTGCTGTCGCATCTCGATTTCTATCTCGAACGCTACGAAGCGGCGGTCATCGCCGCCGGCGGGCAGGTGCATTGGGCGCGCGATGCGGCCGAGGCGCGCGACCGCGTGCTGGAGATCTGCCGCGCCGCCGGCGCCCGGAGCGTCGCCAAGGGCAAGTCGATGGTCGCCGAGGAGATCGCGCTCAACGACCATCTCGAACACCACGGCATCGCGCCCGTTGAGACCGACCTCGGCGAATACATCATCCAGCTGCGTCACGAGCCGCCGAGCCACATCATCGCGCCGGCGATCCATCTGATGAAGGAGCAGGTCGCCGACACGTTCCGCGCTGCCCACCCGGACCTTGATCCGGCCCGGCCGCTCGCCGAGCCGCGGCAATTGTGCGACGAGGCGCGCACGGTATTGCGGCCGCGTTTTCTCGCCGCCGATGTCGGCATCACCGGCGCCAATTTCCTCGTCGCCGAAACCGGCTCCAGCATCATCGTCACCAACGAAGGCAACGGCGATCTCAGCCAGATCCTGCCGCGCGTGCATATCGTCTTGGCCGGCATCGAAAAGATCGTGCCGACGCTGGAAGACGCCGCGACCTTGCTGCGCCTGCTCGCGCGCTCGGCTACGGGCCAGGAATTCTCGACCTACACGACGGTCTCGACCGGCCCGCGCCGTCCCGCCGACCGCGATGGGCCGGACGACTATCACGTGGTCCTGCTCGACAACGGCCGCGCGGCGCTGCTCGGCGGCGAATTCCACGACATGCTGCGCTGTCTGCGCTGCGCCGCCTGCCTCAACCATTGTCCGGTCTACGCCGCGGTCGGCGGGCATGCCTATGGCTGGGTCTATCCGGGGCCGATGGGGGCGGTCTTGACGCCGGCGCTTGTCGGCCTCGGCGAGGCGGGGCATCTGCCGAATGCTTCGACGTTCTGCGGCCGCTGCGAAAGCGTGTGTCCGGTCAAAATTCCGCTGCCCGCGATGATGCGGCATTGGCGCGAGCGCGAATTCGCCCGGAAGCTCAGCCCCGGCGCCTATCGCTCCGGGCTGCGCGCATGGGCCTGGCTGGCGCGGCGACCGCCGCTCTACCATGCGCTGGCGGCGGGCACGGGACGCCTGCTCGGCTGGCTCGGCGGCGAACGCGGCCGTTTCCGCAGCCTGCCGCTGGCGTCGGGCTGGACCTTGGTGCGCGACCTGCCGGCGCCCGAGGGTCGTACCTTCCAATCGCTGTGGGCCGAGCGGCAGCGCGCGGCGGGCCGGCGAAGGTGAGCGCGCGCGACGACATTCTCGCCGGCATCCGTCGCGGCCTCGGGCGCGGTGCATTGCCGGCCGCCGAAGCGGCAGCGCTCGACGAGCGGCTCGCGGCGCACCGTCGCAACCTCGTGCCGGCGCGCGCCGCCGCGCTGGACGCGAGGGGCCGCATCGACCTGTTTGTCGCGATGGCCGAGGACGTGCAGACGACGGTCGCGCGCGTCGCCTCGGCGGCCGAGGTTCCGGGCGAGGTCGCGCG
>DATJUL010000349.1:0-9313 GCA_035502295.1 Allostellaceae bacterium
CGGGCCGCATGGATGCCTCGCAGGAAGAGACCGACGCCCCTTCGTTTGCGCCGCTCGAACCGACCGCCGACGGGTTCCGCAACTATCTGCGCGGCGAACAGCGCCTGTCGGCCGAAGAGCTGCTGGTCGATCGGGCGCAACTGCTGACGCTGACGGCACCCGAGATGACGGTTCTCGTCGGCGGCCTGCGCGTCTTGGGCGCCAATGTCGGCAGCGCCAAGCACGGCGTCTTCACCAGGCGGCCGGAGACGCTGACCAACGACTTCTTCGTCAACCTGCTCGACATGAGTACAGAGTGGCAGCCCGCCGCCGGCGCCGACGGCGTCTACGAGGGGCGCGACCGCAAGACGAACGAGCTGAAGTGGACCGCGACGCGGGTGGACCTGATCTTCGGTTCGCACTCGCAACTGCGCGCGCTGGCGGAAGTCTACGCCTGCGCCGACTCGCAGGAGAAGTTCGTGGCAGACTTCGTGGCGGCGTGGACCAAGGTCATGGAGCTCGATCGCTTCGACCTCGCCTGATCGAGAGCCGCTCGCGGGCTTCCGGGCGCGACCGGCGCAAGCGGAGCGGAGAACGCGATGACCGATCGCTATGACGACGAACTGCGTGCCCGCTTCGGGGTCGATGTCGCGCTCGGCCCCGAAGCGCCCGACGATCCCGCGCTGCGCCGGCTGCTGCTGCGCCGCACCCATCGCCGCTACGCCGACCGCGCGGTGCCGGACGCACTGGTGCGCCTTTTACTGGCGGCGGCGTTCTCGGCATCGTCGAAATCGGATTTTCAGCAAGCCTCCGTGCTGTGGCTGCGGGACCGCGGCCGCCGCGACCGGCTCGCCCGGCTGTTTCCGGACATGCCGTGGATCGGCACGGCGCCGGTGTTCCTCGTGTTTCTCGGCGACGCCCGCCGGCTCGAGCGGATCGGCGCGTTGCGCGGCCATGCGGCGGACAACGGCGCCTTCGAAGGCTTCTTCAACGCCGCGATCGACGCCGCGCTGGCCTTGCAGACCTGCGTTCTGGCGGCGGAAACGCTGGGTCTCGGCACCTGCCCGATCAGCGTCCTGCGCAACCGCCTCGCCGAAGTCGCCGCAATCCTCGAATTGCCGGACCAGGTGTTTCCGGTCGCCGGCCTGTGCATCGGCTGGCCGGCGCAGCCGGGCTTTATCAGCATGCGGCTGCCGCTTGACGCGACCGTTCATATCGACCGCTACGACGACAGCTTCCTGGCGGAAGCGGTCGATGCCTATGATCGGCGGCGCGACGCCCGCCATTCGATCAAGGATCGCCAGCGCCAGCCGGAGCGCTTCGGCACTGCCGAATTCTACGGCTGGTCGGAAGACAAGGCGCGCCAGGCGATGATGCCGGAAGGGCAGGAATTTGCCGATTGGCTGAAGGCGCGCGGCTTCACATTCGATTGAGCGCTTCCCCGGCCTTGACATAAGCGCGTCTGTGTTTATCTAGGCGCATATACGCGTATCTTCGCGGCGACAGGAGGCTGAATTGCACGACAGAGGTGCGACGGCGGCCGTGATCGGCGCCGGCGATTTCATCGGCGCCGCGATTGCCCGGAAATTTGCGGCCGAGGGGTTCACGGTTTTTGCCGGACGCCGCAAGGGCGAAAAGCTCGCGCCGCTGGTCGCCGACATCGAGGCAATGGGCGGAGGCATCGTCGGGCGTTCGCTCGACGCCCGGTGGGAGGACCAGATCGCCGCGTTCCTGCGCGATGCCGACGCCGCGGCGCCGCTCGAAGTGTGCATTTTCAATGTCGGCGCAAACGTCAATTTCCCGCTGGTCGAAACGACCGAGCGGGTGTTCCGCAAGGTCTGGGAGATGGCGTGTTATGCCGGCTTCCTGTCGGTGCGCGAGGCGGCGCGGCTCATGCTGCCGCGCCGGCATGGCAACATCTTCGTCACCGGCGCTACCGCCGGGCTGCGCGGCGGCGTCGGCTATGCCGCCTTCGCCAGCGCCAAGTTCGGGCTGCGCGCGGTGGCTGAGAGCGCGGCGCGCGAACTCGGGCCCCAGGGCATCCATGTCGCGCATCTGATCATCGACGCCGGCGTTGACACCGCCTGGGTGCGCGAGCGGATCAAGGAGCGCGAGGGCGAGGCGGCGCTGGCCGCGCTGCCGCCCGACCGGCTGATGCGGCCCGAATCGGTAGCCGAGGCCTATTGGCAGCTCTATCAGGAGCCGCGCGACGCGTGGTCGTTCGAGCGCGAGATCCGGCCCTTTGCCGAGAAATGGTAACGCCATGACAAATGTCGAATTTCACTTCGATTTCGGCAGCCCCAACGCCTATCTGGCGCATCTGGTCATCCCGCACATCGAGCGCCGCACCGGCGCCCGGTTCGCTTATGTGCCGGTGCTGCTCGGCGGCGTCTTCAAGCTGACCGGCAACCGCTCGCCGGCGGAAGCCTTCGCGGGCATCAGGAACAAGCCCGAGTACGAACGCCTCGAAACCGCGCGCTTCTTGAAACGCCACGGCATCGCCGGCTTCCGGCCCAACCCGTTCTTCCCGGTCAACACGCTCGCGATCATGCGCGGCGCGATCGCGGTGCAGCGTCTCGGCGTTTTTCCGCGCTATGTCGACGAGATCTATCGGCACATGTGGTCGGAACCCAAAAAACTCGACGATCCCGAGGTGTTGCGGGACGCGCTGACGGAATCCGGGTTCGATGCCGCCGTGTTCGCCGGGCTGATCCAGGACCCTGAAGTCAAGCAGCGGCTGATCGACAATACCGAACGCTCGGTCGCGCGCGGCACGTTCGGCTCGCCCACGTTTTTTGTCGGCGACGACATCTTCTTCGGCAAGGACCGGCTGCGCGACGTCGAGGAGGCGATCCTGGCGACCGCCGCGCGCGCCGACGATCAGGTCGCCAACTGATTGCCGATCGGCAGGCTGCGGATGCGCTTGCCGGTCGCCGCGAAGATCGCGTTGCACAGCGCCGGCGCAAACGGCGGCAGGCCCGGCTCGCCGACCCCGGCCGCCGGCACGTTCCAGCCGGCCGGCACGATATCGACATGCACATTGAGCGGCGCCTCGTCGATCCGCGCCACGACAAAGCTGTCGAAATTGCCCTGCTCGACCCGGCCCTCCTTGAACGTGATCTGGCTGTGCTTGGCGAGCGCCAGGCCCATGACCGCAGCGCCCTCGATCTGCGAGCGGATGCGCTCCGGGTTGATGTGGAAGCCGCAATCAATCGACGTATAGACGGCGGGAACGCTGAGCCTGCCGTGCGCGTCCACCTGCGCGTGCACGACGGTCGCGACGTAGCTCAAAAAGCTGCGATGCGCCGCGATGCCGAACCCCTCGCCCTTTGGCAGCTTCCGGCCCCAGCCGGCGGCACTTGCGGCGCGCTCCGCGACACGTTTCAGGCGGGCGGTGTCGATCGGATAGGTTTCGGGCGGATCGCCGTAGTTCCAGTAGTTCTTGACGCCGGCCGATTTGCGCGGATCGACGATACGGTCGGGGCCGATCAGTTCGATCAGCATGTCTTTCGGGTCGCGGCCGAGCGCCGCGGCAATCTCGGCCGCCATCGACTGCACCGCGAAGGCGTGCGGGATGTTCGACACCGAGCGGAACCAGCCGATCCGCGTATGGGCTTCGGCCTTGCCGTTCTCGCAGCGCAGATTGGCGATGTGGAACGGGTTGTCGATAAAGCCCATGCCGAGTTCGACCGGCGATTCGTGGTCGGCCCCCTTCACAAAGCTGGCGAAGATCGTCGGCGCGACGCTGCGGTGGCGCCAGGCCGTGACCTTGCCGCTGCTGTCCACCCCGGCGTCGATCCGCTCGACCGAGACGACATGGTAGAAATCGTGGCGGATGTCGTCTTCGCGCGTCCAGGTCAGCTTGATCGGCGCGCCGACCGCCTTTGATACGAGCGCCGCTTCCAGCACAAAGTCGTAGGCCGATTTGCGGCCGAACGCGCCGCCGAGGAGCGGCGTGTAGACCGTCACGTCGGCTTCCGGCAATTTCAGCATCGTGGCAAGATCGGCGCGGCAGCCGCCGGGATCCTGCGTCGGGCCATAGGCAACGCATTTGCCGTTTGCGACCTGCACCGTTGCCGACGGCGGCTCCATCGACGCATGCGCCAGATGCGGGATGTAGTATTCGGCGGTGACGACCCTGGCGGCCGATTTGAGCGCCGCTTCGGCGTCGCCGTCCTCGCGCACGACGAGCCCGGGCTGCCGCGCCGTCGCTTCCAGTTCCTTGCGGTAGGCAACCGAGTCGTAGCTGGCGTTGGGGCCGTCCGCCCATGTGATCTTGAGCTTGTCGCGGCCCTTGATCGCCGAGCCGGTGTTGCGCGCGACGACCGCGACGCCGCCCACCGGATTGAACTTATGCGGCCACAGCCAGCCTTCGACCGCGACGACCTTCTCGACGCCCGGCACCTTCAGCGCCTCGCTCGCGTCAAACGAGACGAGCTTGCCGCCAACCACCGGCGGCCGCGCGACGACGGCGAATTTCATGCCCGGGATTTTGGCGTCGATGCCGTAGCCGGCATGCCCGGTCGTGATGTCGCGCAGATCGACGATCGGGATCGTGCCGGTGCCGATATAACGGAAGTCCTTCGGGTCCTTGAGCTTCAGCTCCGCGATCGGCGGCGTCGGCAAGGCGCTTGCCGCCTGCGCCAGCTCGCCGTAGCCGACCCGCTCGCCCGACGCGAGCGAGACGACGACATGGTTGTCCGCCCGCACTTGCGACACATCGACGCCCCAGCGCGCCGCCGCGGCGCGTTCCAGCATCATGCGCATCGCCGCGCCGCAGTGCCGCATCGGCTGCACGAAATGCCGCGTGCTGCGCGAGCCGTCGGTGTTCTCGTTGCCGTATTTCTTGTCGTCGCCCGGCGCCTGCACGACATGCACGCGCGACCAGTCGGCCTCCATCTCGTCGGCGACGACCATCGGCAGGCTGGTGCGCACGCCGGTGCCCATTTCCGAGCGCGAGGCGAGGATCGTCACCTCGCCCGACGGATCGATCGCGACAAAGACATGCGGGTCGTAGACCGTGCCGCCCGGCATCTTGTCGGCGCCGGTGGCCCAGCCGGCGAGCGCGCGGTGCGGCGCCAGGCCGGTTCCGACGACGAGCGCGCCGGACGCAACGAGGCCTTGCAGCACGAAACGCCGGCTGACATTCGCGAGCGCTTCGGGAGCGATCGCTTCGAGCGGGATCGCTGCCGCCATATCGAACATCGTCATGGCTCAGGCTCCCGTCGCCGCGAGGCGGATCGCCTCGGCAATCCGCTGATAGCAGCCGCAGCGGCAGATGTTGCCGTACATCGTCCCCAGCACTTCCGCCTCGGTCGGCTTCGGATTGGCGGCCAAGAGCGCCGCCGCCTGCATGATCTGGCCGGCGTGGCAATAGCCGCATTGCGGCGCGTTGGTCTCGCGCCAGGCGCGCTGCACGATGTGGTCGCCGTTGGGGTCGAGGCCCTCGATCGTAACGATCGGCTTGCCGACCGCGTCGGATGCCGCGACCTGGCACGAGCGCACCGCAGCGCCCGCCAAATGCACGGTGCAGGCGCCGCATAACCCTTCGCCGCAACCGAACTTTGTGCCGGTCAGGCCGAGTTCGTCGCGCAACACCCACAACAGCGGCACCGCCGGGTCGCCGTCATAATTGTGCTGCTGTCCATTAACCTGGAGCGTGACCATGGCTTTCACCTCCCCACAGAGACGGTCGCGGGGCGCGCGCCGCGGCCCCCGCTTGTTGGCGGGGACGGCGCGAACGGTGGCCGCGCCGCGTCGCTCGAAGAAGAAACCGCTGGCCGGACGGGCGAGTCGGGCGTCTCCATCGGGCCCCCAATTCCGCCGGCGCCTTGCTGACGCCGATCATTGGTCATGAGGCTAATCGTCGCGCCCCATCGCCGTCAACAGCGGCGTCCGCGCAGCTTCAACCCGTCCGGCCGATTCTATCCGAGATAGCCGCGGAATTCGTCGAGCACGTCGAGGTAGAGCCGGCGTTTGAACGGCACGGCCAATTCCGGCAGGCGTGCGGGCGCGACCCATTGCCAGGCGTCGAATTCCGGATGGGAATCCGCCGCGAGGTTGATGTCGCGATCCTCGCCGAGAAAGCGCATCGCAAACCATTTCTGGCGCTGGCCGCGAAATTTTCCGCCCCACAGGTCGCCGGCGATCTCGGCCGGGATGTCGTAGTGCAGCCAGTCGCGGGTTTCGCCGAGGATGTCGGCCTTGTCGGTGCCGATCTCCTCAGCCAGCTCGCGCAGCACCGCCGTGCGCGGCTCCTCGCCAGCATCGACGCCGCCCTGCGGCATCTGCCAGGGGGCAAGACCGGCCGGCATGCCGATGCGACGTCCGACAAACACCTGACGCTCGCGGTTGAGGAGCAGAATGCCGACCCCCGGGCGGTAGGCCGCCCAATCGCCGTTGGATTGCGTCATCTTCAATTCACGACGCGTCCGTTGAACAGCGCGATGCCGCGCAGCATATCGACCGCCCGCGTCAGCTGATAGTCGTCCTTGGTGCCGATGATCGCCGCGTCGATCGTGCCTTCGTCGATGTTTTCCTTGGAGGTTGCGCTGGCTGCGGCGGCCGTGCCGTTCGCTTTCGCCGGACGCTCGATTTTGGCGGCGGCGACGATGATGTCGGGCTCGATGCCGAGCGCCTGGATCGAGCGGCCGGACGGCGTGTAATAGCGCGCCGTCGTCAGCCGCATCGCGCCGTGCCCGGGCAGTGGGATGATCGTCTGCACCGAGCCTTTGCCGAAGGAGCGCGTGCCGATCAGCACCGCGCGGTGATGATCCTTCAGCGCGCCGGCGACGATCTCGCTGGCCGAGGCGGAGCCGCCGTTGATCAGCACCGCCATCGGCAGGCCACCGGTGATGTCGGCGGTGTGCGAATCGTAGCGCTGCCCGTCATCCGGGTTGCGGCCGCGGGTCGAGACGATTTCCCCCTTGCTGATAAAGGCGCTGGCCACCGCGACGGCCTGATCGAGCAGGCCGCCCGGGTTGTTGCGCAGATCGAGGACGATGCCGGCGAGCTTGTTGTGCGAGGCGTCCTTCAGCGTCTGCATCGCGTTGTGCAGACCGACATCGGTCTGCTCGGTGAACGAGGTGATGCGGATATAGCCGATGTCATTGTCGATCAGGTGCGAGCGCACCGATTTGATTTTGATGATCGCACGGGTCAGCTTGACGTCGAACGGCTTCTCGCCCTTGCGGCTGATCGTCAGCGTGATGTCGCTGTCGACCGGCCCGCGCATTTTTTCGACCGCCTGCGGCAGCGTCATGCCCTGCACCGGCGCGCCGTCGATCTTGACGATCAGGTCGCCGGGCTTGATGCCGGCGCGCGCCGCCGGCGTGTCGTCGATCGGCGAGACGACCTTGACGAGGCCGTTCTCCATCGACACCTCGATGCCGAGCCCGCCGAACTCGCCGCGGGTCTGCACCTTCATGTCGTCGAAACTCTTTGCATTCATATAGTTGGAGTGCGGATCGAGAGCCGTCAGCATGCCGTTGATGGCGCCCTCGACGAGCTTCTCGTCGCTCACCTTATCGACATAATCGGTCCGCACCAATTGCAGCACGTCGCCGAACAGTTTCAGTTGCGTGTAGGGGTCCTGCGCGCTCGGCGGGCTTGTCGGGTTCGCGGCGCCGGCGTCGTGAATCGGCGTAAGCAGCAAGACCGCTCCGGCAGCCGCCGCGATCAGTCCCAGTCGCTTCATTGAGGCACCTTCTGTTTCCCGTTCACTGCTTCGCGTCCTGCGCGATCTGAGCCAGCCACGGTTGCGGATCGACCGGCTGGCCGTTGCGGCGCACCTCGAAATAAAGCGCGCTGCCGACCCCCGTCGCATCCGACCCCGCCGATGAAGCGGGTGTCTGCGGCATCGCGCCCACCGGCTCGCCGGCCGCGACCCATTCGTCGGCGACGACGCCGATCCGGCCCAGCCCGCCGAGTACGGAATGATAAAGTGCGCCGTTGCGGATGATCAAGAGCGGCCCCAGATCGCGGAAGGCACCGGCATAGACCACCCGTCCGTCGAATGGCGCCACCACGTCGGCCCCCGGCAGAGCCGCCGCAACGATCAGCCCCCGGCTCAGCGTTCCGGCCGGGTCCGGCTCACCGAAGCGCTGGATTATCGTCCCGAAAACCGGCGGCCGCAGGGCAGATTGCGGCGGATCGAAGGCGCGCAGCACCGCCGGCCGGGTCGGATCGCCGCGGCGGCGCACCGCCAAGAGACGGTCGCGGCGCTCTGTCGCGGCATCGGCGAGGCGGATGAGCTCGCCCAGATCCTTTGCCCGCTCCGCCATATGGCCGAGCGCGGCGGCGTCCGCGGCGTCCGGCAGCAGCGCGCGGGTCTGCGCCAAGCGCTGCGCCACCAGGCGGGCGAGCCTCCCGCGGTCGGCGGCAAGCGCCATCTCTGCGGCGGCGAGCTCGGGGCGGCGCGCCGTCGCCTCGCGCCGGAGCCGCGCGATTTCGGAGATTTCGCCGACCAGCGCCTGCGCCTCGGCGCCCAGCTGCGGCGCCACGGCGCGCATCAGCAGGTCGCCGCGCCGGCGGTCGAGCCGCGTCTCGTCTGCGGCGACCGACGGGTCAGCGCGATGGCGCGCGAGGAAGGCCAGCACGCCCAAGAGATGCGCCTGCTGCGGCCGGCTGCCATCGATGTCGCGCTCGCGCCCGGCGGCATCGGCCAGCACCAGCGCGATCTGTTGCTGCAAGCCGGCCACCGTCGCCTCCCGCCGCTGCTCCGCGCCCGCAGCGGCGATGCACCGGGCACGAACCGCATCGAACGCGGCGGCGGAAGCCATCGGCGCCGCGCCTGCCGGCGCCGCGGCCAGCGCCATCAGCGCGGCGACGGCCGCCGCGCGCCGCACCGGGATCACTCCGCCGCGCGGCGGGCATCCGCCAGGATCAGCGAGTGACCGGTCATCGCCGCCGGCTGCGGCAGCCCGAGAAGCCGCAGGAGGGTCGGCGCGACATCGGCGAGCCGCCCGTTCGCGACGCGGCCGACGGCGCCGACCGGCGGGTTGACGATGACGAACGGCACCGGGTTCAGCGTATGCGCGGTATAGGGTTCGCCGGTGGCGGGATCGCGCATCATCTCGGCGTTGCCGTGGTCGGCGGTGATGACGAGCGTGCCGCCCGCGGCTGCGACCGAAGCGGCGAGGCGCCCGAGGCACCGATCGACCGCCTCGACCGCCTTGATCGCGGCGGCGAGATCGCCGGTATGGCCAACCATGTCGGTATTGGCATAGTTCAACACGACAATATCGAAGCGGCCCGACTGGATCGCCGCGACAACCTTGTCGGTCACTTCGGATGCCGACATTTCCGGCTGCAGATCGTAGGTCGCAACCTTCGG
>DATJUL010000350.1:0-2250 GCA_035502295.1 Allostellaceae bacterium
CGGCAACGCGGCCGAAGCGCCTCTACGCGAGCACCGCGCACGAGGTCTTTGCCAGCGATGATCTGGGCGACACCTGGCATGCGCTCGGCATCGGCGAGAAATGGCCGCTGCCCTATGCCCGCGGCATGGCGGTGAAGGCGGGCGAACCTGATGTGCTGTTCGCCGGGTGCGGCGAGACGACGACCGGCGAAACCGGCTTCGTCCTGCGCAGCCGGACCCGCGGCGAGACTTGGGAGGTGTTGAAGCTGCCGAGCCCGCCCAACGGCACGATGTGGGGCCTTGCGACACATCCCGCCGACGCCGACCGCATCATCGCCTTCAGCCTGTTCGGCGACGTCTATGTCAGCGAGGACGCCGGCGCATCGTGGCGCAAGATCAGCCGCGAATTCGGCGAGATCAGGACCGCCGCGTGGCTGCCGAACTGACAGATCGTCCCGAGGCGACGCTGATCGAGGCGGCGCGGCATATCGCGCCGCTCGTGCGCACCAGCCGCGACGAGGGTGAGCGCGAGCGGAGGTTGCCGGCGCAGGTTCTGGCGGCGATGCACGAGGCACAACTGTTCCGCATGTATATCCCGCGGGCGTTCGGCGGCCTCGAAATCGACCCAATCACGTCGATGGTCGTCGTCGAAGAAATCGCCCGCGCCGATGGCGGGGCGGCGTGGAATCTGATGCTCGGCGCCACCTACGATTTGTGGGCGGCGTTCCCGCCCGAGGATGCCGCACGCGGGATTTACGGCGCCCCCGACGCCGTCGTTCGCCAGCGGCAATAGTTGGTTGGTGCCCGCCGGCCAGCCAAATCATCGAGCGGCGGCAAACTCACCCTGATTGTGGGGGGATGCGCTTTAAGCGCAGCATCCCCATATGGAATTCGAATGGGATGAGGCTAAGAATGCCAGGAACCTCGGAGAGCGAGGTATCGGTTTTGATAACGGCGCGCGGATCTTCGACGGTCCGGTGCTGATCTGGGAGGATAAGCGTCGCGACTACGGTGAGGATTGATTCCGGGCCGTTGGCGAAAGCGGCGGAGATGTTCTCCATGTCGCATTTACCTGGCACGGCGATGTCATGCGGATCATTTCGGTGCGGCGGGCCAGTCGAAAGGAAACGGAGCTGTGGCAGCCAAGAAAATGAGCCTGGCGGAGATCAAAGCCCGCCCCTCGATGCGGGATCGGGCCAAGATCGCTGCCACGACCGAGCCGGACATTCGCCGCCAGATGATCGAGGATGGGGAGAACCCAGACGAGGCGCTGTCGGAGAGGGATATCATCTCGCCCTGGTACATCCGCAAACGCCTCAAGATGTCGCAACGCGAGTTTGCCGATACACTCGGCATTCCCGTCGCGACGTTGCGGAACTGGGAGCAGAACCGGGTCGCGATGGAGCCTGCGACGATCGCGCTGATGCGCATCCTCGCACGAGAACCTGAAGCTGCACTGCGAGCGCTGCATCGCCGAGCCGCATAGAGGCTGAGGGCCTAACTGCTCGGTTTCGGCGGAGACGGCGCCCTTGGTTCGACCCACAGCCACATGTGGCAGGCCTTGCGTCCGCCCTCAGACGCAATATTGTTGCCGCTGCAACCCGCCATCAGTGCCTCGATTGGGTTGTCCCGCATCAGCCTGTCCCAGTCTTTGACCGCCGCAACGCCTTCTTTGCGCCCAACGAAGCGAAGTGCCGTATTGGCGCTCGCCACCGTGCGCGCCGTCGAGCCAGCGCCCCAGGCAAACCCGAGCACGCCACCGGTCACGAAGGTCACGAGGCCGACGGCGATGGCGGCGCAGACCGCGCGCAGCCAGGCCGTGCGGGTCATCAACGTCAGCTGTTGAGCGGCGGCGCCGGCAATCTGCTGGGCCGCCTCCCGCGCGATCTCGGCCTGAGCCTTGCCGATTTCGGCCCGTGCCGCAGACGCCGCCGCGGTCGTGAGGTTCCGGAGCTCGGCGTGGATCTGGTGGACCTCGTCGAGGCGCTCGTCGATCACTTCGAGGCGGGCGTTGACGCGTTCCTTCTCCAGCCGGTGATGTCCGGCAAGCACGTCGAGATGGGCCGAGAGCGCAGCGAGCGCGTCGGTCGTCGGGTCCTGCGCGAGACGCGCCAGCTCCTCGGCACGGCGCAAGCGGTCCTGCGCCTGGCGCACCAGGTGCTCGAATTCGTCCTCCGACGCGGCAGACCCGGTTACGGCAGCCATGAGTGCGCGCCGGCAAACCGCCGGTCCATTGTGTCCAGCCAATGCCGGACCCGGGTGCGGTCGAAC
>DATJUL010000351.1:0-6543 GCA_035502295.1 Allostellaceae bacterium
ATGCCGCCCAGCCCGAACACGACGACCCGCGCGCCCGGTTCGACCTTCGCGGTGTTGATGACCGCGCCGAGGCCGGTCGTGACGCCGCAGCCGATGTAGCAGACCTTGTCGAACGGGGCGTCCGCGCGGATTTTCGCCACCGCGATCTCCGGCAATACGGTGAAGTTGCTGAAGGTCGAGGTGCCCATGTAATGCAGGATCGGCTTGCCGCCGAGTGAGAAGCGGCTGGTGCCGTCGGGCATGACGCCGCGGCCCTGGGTCGCGCGGATCGCGGTGCACAGATTGGTCTTCTTCGACAGGCAGGCGTCGCACTGTCGGCATTCCGGCGTGTAGAGCGGGATCACGTGGTCGCCCTTCTTGAGGCTCGTCACGCCCGGCCCGATGTCGACGACAATGCCGGCGCCCTCATGGCCGAGGATCGCGGGGAAGAGGCCCTCCGGGTCGGCGCCCGACAGCGTGTAGGCGTCGGTATGGCAGATACCGGTCGCCTTGACTTCGACCATGACCTCGCCCGCCTTCGGCCCGTCGATCTCTACCGTCTCGATCGCCAGCTTCTGCCCCGCCGCATGCGCCACCGCCGCGCGCGTTTCCATCGGCCTCTCCCCACCCGATTACCGCCAGGACCAACGGCTTTCAGTATAGCCCCATCACACGCCGAGATAACGGGTGAGGACCGCCGGTTGTGCCCTGATCTCGCGAACCAGGCCCTCATGCACGATGCGGCCGTTGTTGATGATGTAGGCGCGGTCGGCGAGCGACCGCGTGGCGCCGATGTTCTGTGCCTGGGCCGGCGCAAGCAGCTGATTGGCGGCGTCCGGTCGCCGACCAGCCGCGCCTTACGGCTCGCGCGGCCCCAGCGCGGCAATGTCGAGCCAAGGCTGCTCGGTGAAGCGCGCGACCAGCGCATCGAGGAAGCGGCGGACCTTGGCCGCCAGGTAGCGGCGGTGCGGGTAGACCGCCGCGATCGCAAACTCGACGGTCTGGTACTCCGGCAACAGGCGGACGAGCGATCCGGCGGCAAGCTCCTCCTGCATGATGAACGGCGCGGCGAGCAGAACCCCGCCGCCGGAGAGCGCCGCCGCACGCAGCAGATGGGCGCTGGAGGTGACGAGGCTGCCGGCAACGCGCACGACCACCGGCTTGCCCGACGGGTCGACGAAATGCCAGTCGTCGCCGTAGGAGTAAAAGGCATAGCGCAGGCAGTTGTGATCGGCGAGGTCAGCCGGCGTGCGCGGCGCCGAATGATGCTCGAGATAGGACGGAGCGCAGCACAATACGTGCCGCCAACCGGCCAGGCGCCGCACTGTCAGGCTTGAATCGGGCGGCATATAGGTGCGGATCGCCAGGTCGAAGCCTTCCTCCAGCAGGTCGATCATCTGCTCGCCCATCCGCAGGTCGAGCGATACTTCCGGATTGTCCTGCAGATAGGCAGCGGCGATCGGTGCGACAAAGCGGACGATCGAGCTGTGGCAATGGACGCGCAAGTGGCCGCGCGGCGTCAGCTGGAGGGCGCCGGCGATGCGGTCGGCCTCATCGAGCTCGGCGAGAATCTGGCTGCAGCGATCGTAATATTCGCGCCCGACCTCGGTCAGGCTGACCCGCCGCGTCGTGCGGTTCAACAGCCGCACGCCGAGCCCCTCTTCGAGCGCCTGCACGTGGTTGCTGACCGCCGTTGTCGACATGTTGAGGCGGCGCGCCGCGGCGGTGAACCCGCCGCTCTCGACGACCCGGGCGAAGGCGGTGAGGCTGGCCATGCGATCCATGCGGTCTCCAATTATCCACTGTGCCGGGATAGTCCTTTAACCGATTAACCGATTATCTGATCCATCTGCGCCCGCATCTCAATGGCCGGCGCGACCCGTTCCCGTTCTCGGGAGGGTCATTTGCCGGTTCGGTTCCGCCGGCAGCGCGCCAAGCACGTTGCAAGCGCCGCCAACTCTGGCGTACGGCGCATCAAGTTGAATGGAGAAGACAGATGACACGCATGCTGACACTGGCTGGCGCCCTATCGATTGCCGTCATGACGGCGAGCGGTGCCCTTGCCGCCGCGCCCGCCTACAACCAGAACACGCCGTCGCCGTTGCTCGCCGCGCAGGAGAAATACGGTACGATTCCGTGGCATTACGTGTGGCAGTACCACTTCAACAAATTTGGCGAAGTCGTCCCAGGGTGGGTCGCCGTCCTCAACCACCGCTAGCAGCGGGCCATGCCGGTCGCCCAGCCGAGCGACCGGCGCGGCCGGCGCCGTGACGATCCGGGATATCGCGGCCATCGCGCCCCGGTGCGGTGGACAGCCTTGGGAGACCTCAGATGTACGCTGTCAATCCATCCGATCCTTGCGGTGACGCGCTTCGGCGGGCCGCGCGCGAGGCGCTGAGCGATGCAGTCGATTGGGCCTATGGCGGCGTCTCTTTGTCGCGTTCGCGTTGCCGCAGCCGGCTGGTCGGCGCCGGGCTGCCGGCCGATCTCTACGAGGCGCTTGCCGATCCGATCGTCGAGGCGCTGATGGCCGCCGACGGCACCGACCGCGAGGGCGTCGAGACACTGATGCGTCGCATGGCGGCCCGGCTGGACGGCCGCAACCTCGGCACTTTGCGCGACGGCGCGAAGAACGGCGCCTGACGCGCCGCCCACTGCGGGCGGCGCAGCGCGTTTCCGGGCGGGGTTCGCCGCTTGAGGATTATCGCGCTGGACCGGATGGTGCTTCAACCCGGCAGTCGATTATCTCGACCCTCTTGTTGCCCACCTGATCTCCGTGAGCCGGACGACGGCTTGCCGCGGAAAGGGAGGGATCCGATGAGCGAAACAACCGAAACCGCGAGTTTTCGCGCCCCCGCCGTGCCGAAGCGCCGCGTGCGGATCGATCGCGCGCGGCTGAGAGAGGCGGCGCTCGGCTTGGCGGTTATCGCCGGCATCGCCGGGGCGGTCGAATACGGGTACGACTATTGGACGACCGGCCGCTTTCTGGTCACAACCGACGACGCCTACGTCGATGCGCACTCGGTGCTGATCAGCCCGAAAGTGTCGGGTTATATCTCGCAAGTGCCGGTTGACGACAACCAGCGGGTCAAGGCCGGTCAGGTCATCGCCCGCATCGATCCGCGCGATTATGAGACCGCGCTCGCCCAGGCGCGCGCCAACGTCGCGGCGGCGGAGGCGAATATTGCGACGCTGACGCAGCAGATCGCGCAACAAAAACTGGCGGTCGCGCAGGCGCGGCAGACCGTGGCCGCGGACCGAGCGGCGCTCCTCTACGCGCAGCAGAATTACCAGCGCTACACGGCGCTGGCGCAGACCGGCTTCGGCACGGTGCAGCAGGCGCAGCAGTCAGCCGCCGATATCCGCGAAAAACAGGCCGTCTTGGCACGCGATACGACCGGGGTTGGCGTCGCCAAAAAGCAGGTTGCCGTCTACCGGGCGCAGCTCGCGCAGGCCCGCGCGGACCTCGCTCAGCGGCAGGCGACCGAACGCCAGGCCGAACTCAACTTCGGCTACACGACGATCACCGCGCCAGTCGATGGCACGGTGGGCGTGCGCACCGTCACGGTCGGGCAGTACGTCCAGCCGGGCACTCAGCTGATGGCGGTCGTGCCGCTGCGCGAGGTTTACATCACGGCGAATTACATGGAGACGCAGCTGACCCATGTGCGCGCCGGGCAGCCCGTCACGATCGAGGTCGATACCTTCCCCGGCGTCACCGTGCACGGCCATGTCGACAGCCTGGCGCCGGCCAGCGGCCAGCAATTCGCGCTGCTGCCGCCCGACAACGCGACCGGCAACTTTACCAAGATCGTGCAGCGCATCCCGGTCAAGATCGACGTCGATCCGAGCGACCCGCTCGCCGGCAGGCTGCGCCCGGGGATGTCGGTCGAGCCGACGATAAACACCAAGCCAGGCGCGTGACGGACGGCCGGGGGAGGGTGCGATGAACGCGACCGCCGCCCGCGAACCCGCCGGCGAACCGGCGGTGTCGCTGAAGACCTCGATCGCCGTCGGCGGCGCCTTGATCGGCGCCTTCCTGGCGGTGCTCAACATCCAGATCACCAATGCTTCGCTGCCCTATATCGAGGGCGGCATCGGCACCGGCGGCGTCTACGGCACGTGGATCTCGACCGCCTATCTGATCGGCGAGATCGTCGTGATCCCGCTCACCGATTTTCTCAGCCGGGTGTTCTCGCTGCGCCGCTATCTCTTGGCCAATACGGCGCTGTTTCTCGTGTTCTCGGTGCTGTGCGGCCACGCGACGAGCCTCGGCGAGATGATCCTGTTCCGGGCGCTGCAAGGGTTCGCGGGCGGGGTCCTGATCCCGCTCGCCTTCACGATCGTCATGACGATGCTGCCGCGCTCGAAACAGCCGATCGGGCTTGCCGGGTTCGCGATCAGCGCCACCTTCGCGCCGGCGATCGGGCCGACGGTCGGCGGCTATCTGACCGATTATTACGGCTGGCCGTGGGTGTTTTACGTCAACCTCGGGCCCGGCCTCGTGATGCTGGCGGCGCTGTGGTACGCGCTGCCGAAGGGCGCGACGCAGCTCGGGCTGTTGCGTCACGGCGATTGGCTCGGCGCTGGGTTGATGGCGGTCGGCCTCGCCGCGTTTCAGACCGTGCTCGACGACGGCAACGTCTACAATTGGTTCGCCTCGCCCTACATCGTCAAATTGAGCCTGGTCGCGGCGGTGGCGCTCGGCGCGTTTGTCCTGTTCGAGTTTCTCAACCCGCGGCCCTTGGTCAATTTCCGGCTGCTCGGCCGGCGCAATTTCGGGCTCGGCACGTTCAGCAATTGCCTGATGGGCTTTGCGCTCTACGGCTCGGCCTACCTCCTGCCGCAATATCTCGCGGTCGCGCAGGGGTTCGATTCGCAGCAGGTCGGCGAGGTCGTGGCGTGGACCGGGCTGCCGCAGCTTCTGGTGATCCCGCTTGTCCCGTTCCTGATGAAGCGCATTGATGCGCGCCTCTTGGTCGGCCTCGGCCTGATGATCTTTGCCGCCAGCTGCTTCATGAACCTGAACCTCGACCAGAACTATGCGGCACCGCAGCTGTTCTGGCCCGATGTGATCCGGGCGGTCGGCCAAGCGATCGTCATGACGCCGATCGCGGCGATCGCGATGCTGGGCATCGCGCCCGCCGAGGCGGGTGCGGCATCCGGCCTCTTCAACATGATGCGCAATCTCGGCGGCGCGATCGGCACCGCGGCGATCGAGACCTTCTTCACCCGCCGCGAGCAGTTTCACTCGGCGATGATCACGCCGGATGTCTCGCTGTTGCAGCCGGCGACGCGCGAGCGGCTGGCGGCATTGCAACATTATTTCATGGCGCACGGTTTCCCCGATCCGGCCGGCGCGATGCACCGCGCGATCATCGCGGTCGGCCAGACGATCCGCGCCCAGGCGACGATCCTCGGCTACGCCGACAGCTTTGCGCTGATCGGCGCCGTGCTGCTGGCCGCCCTCGTCGCGGTCGCGATGCTGCGGAAGGGCGCCGCCGTCGGTGGCGCAGCGCATTAGGTCGCGCTCGCCGGGCCTTGATCCAGCCTTGCTCCGGCGCTGGCAGGCGTTACCCGGCGGGCGGCGGATGGACGTTGAGCCAATGGCGCGCGATGTCGACCCGCCGACAGATCCACACATCGCGCAGGCTGCACGCATAGTCGAGAAAGCGGGCGAGACCGGCCGCCCGCGCCGGATGGCCGAGAATGCGCGCGTGCATCCCCACCGACATCATGCGACCGCCGCGCACTCCCTCGGCGCGCAACAGATCGAGCGCATCGCGCAACAGGCGCTCGAAATCGGCAGCGGTGCCGATCGCGCCGCCGGGAAATTTCACGTCGTTGACCGACAGCGTGTACGGAACCACCAGATGCGGCCGCCCGGCGACCTCGAGGTAATACGGCAATTCGTCGTTGTAGGCGTCGCTGTCATAGAGGAACCCGCCGTGCTCGACGACAAGCCGCCGCGTGTTGAGGCTCGGACCATAGCGGCAATACCAACCGGAAGGCGCTTCGCCGACCGTGCGGCCGAGGCTGGCGACAGCGCGCGCAATATGGTCCCGCTCCTCTGCCTCGCTGAGCTGCCAGTGGTTGATCCACCGCCAGCCGTGGCAGCAGATGTCGTGGCCGGCCTCCCGCCACGCCGCCGCTAGCTGCGGCAGCCGTTCCAGGGCGAGCGCGCAGGCAAAGCCGGTCATCGGCAGGTCCCGCGCCGCGAACAGGTCGAGGATGCGCCACACGCCGACGCGGCTGCCGTATTCGAACATCGACTCCGCTGCGAGGTCGCGCGCGCCGCGCGGCAGCGGCGACTCCGGCATTTCGGTCAGCGACCCCTCCGAGAAGCCGTCGCCGTGCTCGATCGCGTATTCCGAGCCTTCCTCGATGTTGAGCACAAAATTCAGCGCTACCTGCGCGCCGCCCGGCCATTGCGGATCGGGCGGATTGCGGCCGTAGCCGACGAGGTCGCGCTCGCCATCCTTGCCGATCATTATGCCCCCTCGGTCAGAATTGCTGTTCTTCGCGGCCGCGGACCAATTGCGACAGCGTGACCGCCAATACCAG
>DATJUL010000352.1:0-8273 GCA_035502295.1 Allostellaceae bacterium
AACGCGAGCCGCACATACATGCCCGATGAATAGCGCTTGACCGGCGTGTCAAGAAATTTGTCGACCTCGGCAAAGGCGACGATCTCGTCGAATTTCTTGCGCACCTCGGCGCGGCTCATGCCGAGGATCGCGCCGTTGAGATAGATGTTTTCGCGCCCGGTCAATTCCAGATGAAAACCGGTGCCGACTTCGAGGAGGCTGGAAACCCGACCGCGCAGCGTGATGCGGCCCGCTGTCGGCTCGGTAATGCGCGAGAGGATTTTGAGCAGCGTCGATTTGCCGGCGCCGTTGTGCCCGATGATGCCGAGAACCTCGCCCTCCTGCACCTCGAAACTGATGTCCCGCAGCGCCCAGAACTCCTCGACTGCTTCGCCCGGCACGACCTGCCGGCCGCGCACGACATCGAGCGCCTTGTGTGCGCCATTGCGCATCTTTTGCACCAGTACGTCGCGCAGCGCGACGTAGCCGTGCCGCGCGCCGCGCGCCGCGCGGTGGCCGACCAGATAGCGTTTCGACAGATTTTCGACGGAGATGATTGGCGGCATGTTTACCAGCGGAACCCGCGGATGATCCCTACGATCGGGTTGAGCGAACAAAGCAGAAACTGCGACGACGCAGCGCAGATGAGGACCGGCCGCGCAAGACGCTGCCAGCCGGCGCGAACCGGTACGAGACCATCATCGCGACCAGGATACCGAAGCAGAGTCGATAATCGCAACGACCACCGCCGCCGTCCGCACAATCAGATGCAGAAGATACACTTTGTTGATTAACGACCCGTTGCGACGAGGCTGGTGGGGTGCGTCGGTAAGGTGCATCGACAAGGAGATCCCGGGCAGCATTCTGGCGAACGACCCAGCGGCGGAGAGGGGACGGATGGGGAAGTGCGTGCGATGCATTATCCTACGAGAAAGGACCGTGCAAAGTCAAGATCGCCCTCGCTTCGTCAACGCAATAGGTCTTATAGAGGACGCACGATTTTGCGCACGGCGTCGCGCCCGCGGCGCGCGTTGGTTCATTGGCGGTTGAAGAATGATTATCGACGCGCGGGCCGTTCCTCGCGGAACGATCGTCGAGACCGACCTCTGCATTATCGGTGCCGGGGCGGCCGGCATCACGCTGGCCCGTGAATTCCGCCAATCGCCGTTTCGCGTCGCGCTGCTCGAAAGCGGCGGCATGCAGTTCGACGAGGAAACCCAGGAACTCTACGAGGGCCGCAGCATCGGCGACCCGTTTTCCGACCTTACGGCGGATCGGCTGCGCTATTTCGGCGGCTCGACCAACCATTGGGGCGGCTGGTGCCTGCCGTTGGATGCGATCGATTTCGAGCCGCGCGGCGACGGGTTTCCCTACCACGGTTGGCCGTTGACCCGGGCGCAGCTCGACCCGTGGTACGCCCGCGCGCAGGAGGTTTGCCAGCTCGGCCCCTACGAATACCGGCCGTCGCAATGGAGCGTTCGGCCCGACAAGGTGCCGCAACCTTTTGCTGGCCCCGACTTCGAGGTCAAAATCCTTCAGGAGAGTCCCCCTACCCGCTTCGGCCCGGTCTATGCCCCGCAGCTGCGCCGAGCACCGCGCGTTACTGTCTATCTGCACGCGAATGCGTTCTACCTGGACGCCGGCGAGACCGCATCCGAGGTCACGACGCTCGCGGTCAAGACGCTCTCCGGCAACCAGTTTACAGTGCGCGCCCGCTTCTATGTCCTCGCGGCCGGCGGCATCGAGAATGCCCGGCTGCTGCTGGCGTCCGGCCCGAAGGACGGCACCGGGATCGGCAACGCGTACGATCTGGTCGGTCGCTTCTTTATGACTCATCTTGCTGATTCCGGTGGCACGATCGTCCCCGCCGACCCGTATACGAATTTCGCGTTTGCGACCAATAATCCCTGGATTCCCGGCAAGTACCGGGTTGACCGGATCCTCGGGCTGTCGCCGCAGAGCATGCGGCGCCGCCATCTGCCGAACATGATCTTCGGATGGGATTACCAATTCGCGCCGGTGCGCGAGGCCGTCGACGCGCTGAAGCGGGTGACGCACGGTGAGGGGCCGGGTGGCAGCGCGCTGTCCGACCTGTCGGAGGTCATCGCCAATTTCGAGGGCGTCACCGACTTCCTGGCGCGCAAGGTGCTGTTCGGCGACGGAATCCCGATTGAGAAGCTCAATCTGTGGTGGTCCTGCGAGCAGCGGCCTAACCGGGAGAGCCGCGTCTCGCTCGGACCGCAGCGCGACCGGCTCGGCATGCCGGAAGTCGTCGTCGACTGGAGGGTGTTGGCCGAGGACCGGCGCAACGCCGTCGACACGCTTCGGCTATTGGGAACGGAAATCGGAAGCACCGGGTTCGGCCGCTTCCATTCCGTGTGGCCCGATGCCGACAAATGGCCAGCGGGCCTCGCCGGCAACGAGCACCACATGGGTACGACGCGAATGCACCGCGACCCAAAACTCGGCGTCGTCGACGCGGACTGCCGCATGCATGCGGTCGCTAATCTCTTCATCGCCGGCAGTTCGGTGTTCCCGACCGGCGGCGCCGCCAATCCGACATTGACGATAGTCGCGCTGGCCCTGCGCCTGGCCGACCACGTCAAGCAGCTGTTCGGCTGATGGCCGGGTCGATGCCGTCGCGCCGCGGCCTCATCGCCGGCGTGCTCGGCGCGGCGCTGTATCCCGCGGGCAGCGCCCAGCCCGCCGCCGCGGCGGCAGCCGAAACCGGTCATGCCGCGCTGGCCGCGTTGTGCGCCGGCCTGCCGGCCGCCGGGACGATCGGCCGGGCGTGCTTGCGGGCGCTGCCGGCGGATGTCGCCACGCCCGAGCGTCTGGCGCGGCTGATCCTGGCGGACTTGCCGGCTGTGTCGGGCCGCGCGTCGGCGCGGGTGCTCGCCCGAGCGATCAGGGAGCGCAGCCGCGCCGACTTCCGCGACGGCCGGATCGTCAGCGTCGACGGCTGGATGCTGTCCCTGGCCGAGGCGCGGCTCTATGCGCTGGCGACGTTGCTGCCGCGCCGCGGCGCGTGAGGCGGAATCATCGGTATCGCGTCTCGCTTGCGTGCCCATGGCCAACATTGTCCGGCTCGGTGTCGCGTCAGCGCCGCAGGCTGGATCATAATTCGGGCTGTTTTGCAGCGCCGGGCTTATTCTCCCGGACCGTCCGGTTTACCTCCGCCGCCCCATCGCAAGGAATGCCCGATGCCCGACGAACTGCCGACCGCCGCCCGCATCGCCGATCCCGGCATCCGCAATCTCTACAGCCGCGACCGGCGCTGGCAGGCGTGGCTCGATGTCGAGGCGGCGCTGGCTCTGGCACAGGCCGAGCTTGGGGTCATCCCGGCCGATGCGGGCGAGGCGATCGCCGCGAAGGCGCGCCTCGACCTCTTCGATCGCGGCAATATCGACGAGGGCCTTGCGCGCACCGGTCACACGATCGTGCCGCTCGTGTGGGAACTGTCGCGCATTGTCGGCGAGCCGCACGGCGGCTGGGTGCATTGGGGGGCGACGACGCAGAACATCACGCAGACCGGCGATCTCCTGATCCTGCGCGAGGCGCATCGCATCTTCCGCGCGCTGATCGGCGAGGCGCTTCTCGCCGCCGCCGACCTCGCCGACAAGGGCGCCGACATGCCGATCGCCGGCCGCACGCATGGCCAGCACGCGGTGCCGGCGACCTTCGGTTACAAGGCGGCGGTGTGGATCGACGAACTCCTGCGCCATGTCGAGCGGCTTGAGCAGGCGGCGCCGCGCCTCTTCGTCGCGATGCTGGGCGGCGGCGCCGGCACCTTTGCCTCGCTCGGCCGCCTGGGGCCGCCGGTGCAGAGGGCGATCGGCCGGCGTCTCGGCTTCGGTTCGATGGCCGTGCCGGCGCGCACGATCGGCGACCATCTCGCCGAGAATGTCTGTCTCCTCGGCCTCTTGGCCGCGACCTGCGCCAAGATCGCGCGGGAGATTTACACGCTGATGAAAACCGAGTTCGGCGAGGTCGAAGAGCCGGTGCCGCCCGGCACGGTCGGCAGCTCGACGATGCCGCAGAAGCGCAACCCGAAACTGTGCCAGGACATCATCGCCGCGGCGGCCGAGGTGCGCAGCGTCGTGCCGCTCGCGTTGGAGGCGATGCAGGTCGAGCACGAGGCCGACCGCACCTGCGAGATGATGATGCATTCGGCCGACAGCCGTGCCGCGGTCGCGACCGGCGACATGCTCTCTCGTCTCGGCGAGGTGTTGCGCGGGCTGGAGCTGCATCCCCAGCGCATGCGCGCCAATCTCGATCTCGGCGGCGGCCTCATCATGGCCGAGGCGGTCATGCTCGATCTCGGCAAGGTGATCGGCCGCCAGCACGCCCACGATGTCGTCTACGACGCGGCGCAGGCGGCGGTGATCGAGAACAAACCGTTCGCCGACCTGCTCGCCGCCGACCGCCGCGTCGCCGAACGCCTCCCCGCGGCCGACCTTGCGAGGTTGCTCGACCCCGTCGGGTATACCGGCCTGTGCGCCGACATGGCGCGCGACGGCGCCGCGCGGGCGCGCGAAGCGGCGGCCAATCTTCGCCCAGCATAAAACGGCGGACGCGGAGGCATATCATGGAATTCGGGGCGTCAATCTTCTTCACCGAATATTCGATCGCGCCGGCCGCGCTGGCCGTCGAACTCGAACAGCGCGGCTTCGAGTCGCTGTGGGTCGCCGAGCACTCGCACATTCCGGAGAGGCGCCGGTTTGCGTTGCCGGGGAACATGGAGCTGAGCAAACAGTATTACGACGTGATGGACCCGTTTGTGACGCTGACCGCGGCCGCGGTCGCGACGACGCGGCTGAAGCTGGCGACCGCGATCTGCCTGGTGATCCAGCGCGACACGATCCAGACCGCGAAATCGGTCGCCTCGCTCGACCAGATTTCCGGCGGGCGGTTTCTGTTCGGCATCGGGGTCGGGTGGAACGCCGAGGAGATGGAGGATCACGGCACGGTCTATGCGACGCGCGCGCAGAAGATGCGTGAGCAGATCGCGGCGATGAAGGCGATCTGGACCGAGGATGTCGCCGAATACCACGGCGCGATCGTCGATTTCCCGCCAATGATCGCGCGCCCGAAGCCGGTGCAGCGTCCGCACCCGCCGGTCATCATCGGCGGCGCCTTCCGCCACGCGGCGCGGCGCGCGATCCGCTATGGCGACGGCCTGTTGCCGCAGGGGCCGGCGCAGGGCTCCGGCAGCCCGGCGGAGTACATGCCGCAGCTTCGCCGCATGGCCGCGGAGGCCGGGCGTGATCCGGCATCGCTGCCGGTGACGTTCGGCACCGCGCCGGAAGACGCCGACGCGCTCAAGCGACTGCGCGACAATGGCATCGCCCGCGTCACGGTGCGCCTGCCGGCGGCCGGACGCGACGAGGTCCTGCCGATCCTCGACCGCTATGCCGCGCTGATGCGCGAGGTCGGCGCCGGTGATCAGGCCAGATAGGCGCCGCCGTTGAGGTGCAGGCGCCCCCTATTGATGTCCCGAACGTATGTGGTGCGGCTCCGGGCTCCGATCGCAACAATCATCGCGGCGGCTGCGGTAGACCCGCGAGAAACGCGTCGATCTGGTGTTTGCTGCGTAGCCGGGTGACCGGCACGTCCTCGCCGTGCAAGCGCCGATCCGCCTCGATCCTGGGCCAGGTGCGTTTCTGGAACCGCAAGATGAATTTGAGAAACCCCCAATCTACCTTTTCCGGGCAGCCCGGCGGCAAGTCCGGCCGGCGCCCGCGGCGAAAATAGGTTCGCCGCAATACCCGCCACAGGCAAAGCCAGCGCGAACACTCCATGATGATCACGGCGTCGGCGCGCGGCAGGCGCAATGGGAAGGTTTCGCGGTAGTTTCCTTCGCTGACCCAGCCCTCGCCGGCCACCGCGTCGGCAACTCGGGCGAGAAAGTTGGCGGTATGGCGAGCCTGCCAGCCGGGTTCCCAGTACAGCAGGTCAAGATGCACGACCGGCAGATCGAGCCGTTCGCCGAGCTGTACTGCCAGCGTTGTCTTACCGCTGCCCGCGCAACCGAGAACGACGATCCGCCGCTGCGCGGCGAGCCCCGCGGTTTGCGAAGGCGAAGAAGCATGGCGCGCCATCGAGCACCGGAAAGAAGCGTTGCGGCGACGCCGGTTTGGCGTTAACCCAGAAATCGTTTCATCTTAACAGCGCCGGAAAGCGATGGCGGCGGGCAATTTCGTTCAGGGCGCGCTGTTCACGGTCATCGTCGTGCGCGCTGCCCTCTTGCACGATCCGGCCTTTGCCCGCGAGCTGGCGCAGCAGGTGGCCCGCAGCCCGCGTTTTTTCCGATACGCGCCGGTCGTGCTCGACTTGAAGGGAGCGGACGGCTTCACCGACGCCGCGCAATTCGGCGAGGCGCGGCGCGCCTTGGCCGAGCGCACGCTGGCGCTGGTCGGCGTGCAGAACGGCGAGCCGGCGCAGGTCGATGCCGCCGCTGCGGCGGGTCTCGCCAGCTTTGCGCCGACCGCGACGCAGCCGGCCCGGCGCGTGCCGCCGCAACCCGCCGCCGCCAATATCCCCGAACCGGCGCCGCCGCCGGCCGCCCTGCCGGCGCGCGCATCGGCGCGGCTCGTCGGCGAGCCGGTGCGCTCCGGCACGCAGATCTATGCTCGCGGCACCGACCTTGTCGTGACCGCCGCGGTCAGCGCGGGCGCCGAACTGGTCGCCGACGGCAACATTCATGTCTACGGCGCGTTGCGCGGCCGGGCGCTGGCCGGCGCCGCCGGCGATACGAACGCGCGCATCTTCTGCGCGCGGTTCGAGGCCGAGCTCGTCAGCATCGCCGGGCATTACCTTGTCAGCGACCAGTTTCCGGCCGAGTTGCGCGGTGCGGCGGTGCAGGTCGTGCTCGACGATGACCGGTTGACGGTAACCCGAAATTAACGCCTGATCGGGGCGATTAAGGGTTGCGAATCGGTCGGCCGCCGCCGGACAATGGGTGCGCGGGGGCTGGGGGAAGGAAATTTTGGCGAAGGTCGTTGTCATCACGTCGGGGAAGGGCGGTGTCGGCAAAACGACGACCGCCGCCGCCTTCGCCGCCGGTCTCGCGCTGCGCGGCCATCGCACGGTCGTTATCGATTTCGACGTGGGGCTGCGCAATCTCGACCTGATCATGGGCTGCGAACGCCGCGTCGTGTTCGACTTCATCAACGTCATCAACGGCGACGCCAACCTCAACCAGGCGCTGATCAAAGACAAGCGCAACGACAACCTCTACATCTTCCCGACCTCGCAGACGCGCGACAAGGACGCGCTGAAGCGCGACGGCGTCGAACGCGTGCTGGCGGAATTGACGCAGCAGTTCGATTACGTGATCTGCGACAGCCCGGCGGGGATCGAGCACGGCGCGATCACGGCGCTGTATTTCGCCGACAGTGCGATCATCGTGACCAACCCGGAAGTCTCCTCGGTGCGCGACAGCGACCGCATCATCGGCATCCTGTCGTCGCGTTCGCGCCGCGCCGAGCGCAACGAATCGCCGCCCGATATCCACCTGCTCCTGACCCGCTACGACCCGGCGCGCGTCGCCAGGGGCGAGATGCTGACGGTCGAGGATGTGAAAGAGATCCTGTCGATCCCGCTCCTCGGCGTGATCCCCGAATCGGAATCGGTGCTGCGCGCGTCGAACACCGGCACGCCGGTCACGTTCGATCCGGACAGCGCGGCCGGGCGCGCCTATCTCGATGCGGTTGCGCGGTTTTTAGGCGAGCAGCGCGAGATGCGGTTTGTCAAACCGGAGCGCCGCAGTTTTATCCGCGTGTTGTTCGGCAGGGCGTGATGCGTCTGTGGAATCTGTTTTCGCCAAATCGGCACAGCGCCGC
The DNA here is from genome assembly GCA_035502295.1 of Allostellaceae bacterium. Classification (GTDB taxonomy): domain Bacteria; phylum Pseudomonadota; class Alphaproteobacteria; order ATCC43930; family CGMCC-115725; genus DATARH01. The sequence goes on from DATJUL010000352.1 coordinate 7,824, forward strand.
GATCGCCAAGGAGCGCCTCAAGATCGTGCTGGCGCACGAGCGGGCCGGGCGCGGCGCTCCCGATTTCTTGCCGAAATTGCAGAAGGAGCTGATCGATGTCGTCGCCCGCTATGTCGAGATCCGCGACGACATGATCCGGGTCAATCTCGGCAGACAGGGCGAAACCTCGCTGCTCGAAATCAACATCGAGATCGACCCGGCAAAGCCGCGCCCGCCCGCGCCGCGCCCCGCGATGGCCGCCAACCCCGGCTGACCCGCGCCTGCCGCCGCGCCGCCTTGCGCGCAACAGGCGAGGCAGGTATCCCCCTCCCGCGGGCGTGACCCGCGGGTCCACGTCTTAGGCGCACCTCAAGACGTGGATGCCCGGCTCACGGCCGGGCACGGGGTTCGCCAGGAAGCGCATCACACCGCGCTCGGGAACACCCTCTCCGAACTCAATACATCGCGCGC
>DATJUL010000353.1:0-8227 GCA_035502295.1 Allostellaceae bacterium
GACCCGCGACCGGCGGGCCAGCACCTCGAGGGTCGCGGCGTCGGGAACGCCCGATGGCAGATGCCACAGCAGATGCTGCCCGGCGGCCTCGCCGCTGACCGTGACGTCGCCGAAATGGCGGCGCAGCGAGGCGAGCAGACCGTCGCGACTGTCGCGGTAATGGGTTCGCAGGCGACCGATATGCGCGGCATAGCTGCCGCTGCGCATCATTTCCGCCAGCGCCGCCTGCTCCAGCCAGGGCGGGCTGCCGGTAAACACCTGCTTGGCGGCGCGCATGGCGTCGATCAACGCCGGCGGGACGACCATGTAACCGAGGCGCACGCCCGCGCCCAGCGACCGGCTGACGCTGCCGAGATAGATCGTGTGCTCCGGCGCAATCGACGCAACGGCGAGCAGACTCGTGCCCTCGAAGCGATAGTCGCCGTCGCAATCGTCTTCGAGAATATAGCAACCGACACGGCGCGCCCAATCGGCGATCGCCTGGCGCCGCGCCGGCGACAGGGTATGTCCGGTTGGAAACTGGTGCGACGGGGTGAGATAGAGCAGCGTCGCGCCGATTTGCGGCAAGCCGTCGCTTTGCAGCCCCTCTTCGTCCACCGCAACCGGGCGAAGTTCGGCGCCGGCCAGCGCGAAAATGCTCCTTGCCGCGTCATAGACCGGGTTCTCCAGGGCGACGACGCGAGCCGGCGCCAGCAGCAGTCGCGCCACCAGCGCGATGCCTTCGCGGATGCCGCTGGTGACGAAAATCTGGGCCGGATCCGCTGTGATCCCGCGGGTTGCGGCGAGGTGATGCGACAGTGCCACGCGCAAGGCGGCGAGCCCCGCCGGGTCGCCCGCCTGTGACAGACCGCCCGCGCCGCCATGCGACAGTGCCACCTGCAGCAGGCGGCGCCATGTCTTCAGCGGGAACATCGCGGCCCCGGGCGCGGCCGGGCTGAAATCGAACGAGATGCCGCCGCGCGGACCGGAGGCAGCCGGCGCCGCCGCGATGGCCGGAAGCGGCAGCGGCGGTGCCGCAGTGTCGCGGGCGGCAACCGGCAGCAGCGCATCGCGCGAGATCGCGAGCGGCGACGGCAAGGTCAGGGCGGCGAACAAGCCCGAGGCCGGACGCGACTCAACATATCCCTCGATGATCAGCGTCTCATAGGCGCGCATCGCCGTATTGCGCGCGATCGCCAGCTGGTCGGCGAGGGCGCGCGACGACGGCAGGCGGAAGCCCGGCGCGATCCGCCCGCGGCGGATCGCCTCGCGAAACTGCTCGGCCAGCTGCGCCGTCAGGGTCGCCGATCGCGACCGGTCGAGCAGCAAGGGGATTGCCACGCGCATAGAGCAGTTCGTCCGCAGCGCCGACAACCGGCGGCCAAAAAGCATCTCATGCTGCAATGCAACGGAAAAGCCCAATCGACGGAGCCAGATGGGAAATGCAGGCGAACTGGCACCATCCCCGGCAAAGAAACTGGCCCCCGTCCAGGCCCGGCGCCGTTCGGTTTGTTCGATCGCTGGGCAAACCCTGCCTCAGAGCGGTCGTGACCGCCTGTTTTGCACGCAAACAGGACGCATCCGGTCGTCCTGAGGTCGCCGCGTCCAGGGGTCCCTGGCGCTATCTGGTTTTTGTCGGATGGCTCTCAAGAATTGCGGCAGGAACAGGCACCATCCGCTGCAGTGCAACATGCGATGACGGAGACTTGCATGACATCGAAGCTGCGTTCCCTGCTCCACGCCGCGGCTGCCGGGCTGCTGCTCACCACCGCCGCAACGGGAAGCGCGCGCGCCGCCGACACGATCAAGGTCGGCATCCTGCATTCCTTGACGGGTACGATGGCGATCAGCGAGACCATCCTGAAGAACCTGATGCTGTGGCAGATAGCGCAACTCAATGCCCATGGCGGCCTCCTCGGCAAGAAGGTCGTGCCGGTCGTCGTCGATCCCGCATCGAATTGGCCGCTCTTTGCCGAAAAAGCGCGTCAGCTCCTGACGGTGGATAAAGTGGCGGCGGTATTCGGCTGCTGGACCTCGGTATCGCGAAAATCGGTCCTCCCGGTGTTCGAGCAGCTCAATGGTCTACTGTTTTATCCGCTCGAATATGAAGGCGAGGAGGCCTCCTACAACGTCTTTTATGGCGGCTCGGTGCCGAGCAACAAGGCGATCCCGGCGATTGAATACCTCATGAGCCCGTCAGGCGGATCGGTGAAGCGCTGGGTGCTCGAAGGCACCGACTATGTCTATCCGCGTACCAGCAACAAGATCATCCGCGCCTTTCTCCATTCCAAAGGCGTAAAGGACGCGGACATTCTAGAGAACTACACGCCGTTCGCCTTCTCCGATTGGCAGAACGAGGTCGGCCGCATCAAGGAATTTGCGTCGCAAGGCAAAAAGACCGCGGTGATCTCGACCATCAACGGCGACGCCAATGTGCCGTTCTACAAGGAGCTGGCCAACGAGGGCGTCAAGGCCACCGACATTCCGGTCATCGCCTTCTCCATCGGCGAGGAGGAGCTGCTCGGACTCGATACCAGGAACCTGGTCGGGCATCTCGCGGCCTGGGCTTATTTCCAATCGGTGGACACGCCGGAAAATCAGGCTTTCATCGCGGCTTGGCGCAAGCATATGGGCAACCCGAAGGCGGTCACCACCGACCCCATGGAGGCCGAATATCTCTTGTTCCACATGTGGGTCCATGCCGTCGAGCAGGCCGGCACCACCAATGTCGACGCCGTCCGTCAGGCGATGATCGGCCAGCAAATGAAGGATCTGGCCGGCTTCACCGAGGTCATGCAACCCAGCCACCATCTCACCAAGCCGCTGATGATCGGCGAGATCCAGCCCAACGGGCAGTTCGCCATCGTCTATCAGAGCAAGACGGTGCTGATGCCGCATCCCTGGAACCCCTATTTGCCGTCGGACAAGGGCAAGATCGCGAACTGGGACTATCCCTGGGTGTGCGGGAATTGCACGACGGCGAAGTACAAGGACTTCTGAGGCTGCGCCTGCACGCGCGTCCTGTCGCGGGCGCCGACACTCCGGCGCCCGCGGCCTTTTTGGTGGCGGCGTCGAGTCGGCAACAGTTTATCAACGTTGATCGACGCCGATCGATGCTGATAGAGTCGGGGATCGCGAATACCCCCTCCACCGGCGCCTGGCGCTGCCGAATTTTGCCGGCGGCACGGCGGCGGCGGTGCGCGGCAAGCCGGGCGGGTGTAGCTCAATGGCAGAGCTCCAGCCTTCCAAGCTGGCTATGTGGGTTCGATTCCCATCACCCGCTCCAGTTCTCCGGATCGGGCGGTCGCGCGACGAGCAGCAAGAGTCCGGCCGCGGACCTACCCGTCGGCGGCGGCCTGTTGGCGGTAGAGCACGAGGCCGGCGGACAGCGGCCAGCCGGCGCCGGTCAGGTTGACGGTGACGATGAACAGGAGGCTGTCGCCGAACCGCTGCAGGGTTTTGATGCCGGCCGCCGGCAGCGGGATGTTGTGCGCGTTGCAATAGAGGACCAGCGCATCGGTAATCTCGGCGGCGCCGACCTCGCCGGTTTCGCACGGCCCGCCGATGTCGGGGATGATGGCTAACACGGCGCGCACGCCGCCTGTTGTCGGCTGCAGCTCGAAACGGCGCAACAGGCCCACCGCCAGCGGGCGCCCGGTGTGCCGGCGATACTCGCGGATCGCCGCGGCAACCTCGGCGGCGGAAAAGACGATATGGCGGATCTCGGCTGGCACCTTGGCATTCCCCGTCACCGCAGCATGAGCGGGCGGGTTGAACATTTGGTTAAGGACGGCACGCAGACCGGGTGTGCCGCTCGCGCTGCCGGCAGTCCGCCGGCCGCGCGGCGAGGCTCGACATCGGCCGGCAATCTGCTATAACCGCGGTGCCGACGCCGAACCGCGTTTTTCGGAACGGTGGGGTGCGTCCCGAGGCCGGCGCGTCGGACTAGGAGTGTAGCTCAAGTGGTAGAGCACCGGTCTCCAAAACCGGGGGTTGGGGGTTCGAGCCCCTCCACTCCTGCCATGCGCCGCCGGATTGACTATATGGATGTGGGCATCCCGACGCCGGCCGCCCGCGGCCGACAGGATTGAGCCAAAGCACGATGAAGCCCAACGCCGTCGAATTCGTTCGCGAGGTGCGCCAGGAACTGACGCGCGTGACGTGGCCGACCCGCAAGGAGACGCTGGTTACGACGGCGCTCGTATTCGCCATGGTGTTCATCGCCGCCGCGTTTTTCTTCGTCACCGATCAGGTGCTGTCGTATGGCGTGCGCCTCGTCTTCGGGCTCGGGCAATAGGGGCGGGCGATGGCGAGCCGCTGGTACGTGATCCACGTCTATTCCGGGTTCGAAAAGAAGGTGGCGCAGGCGATCCGCGAGCAGGCCGAACAGAAGAGTCTGGCGAGCCGCTTCGATGAAATCCTGGTGCCGACCGAGGAAGTCGTCGAAGTGAAGCGCGGCGCCAAGGTCTCGTCGGAGCGCAAGATTTTCCCGGGCTATGTGCTGATCAAGATGGATTTGGACGACGAGACCTGGCATCTCGTCAAGAATACCGCCAAGGTGACCGGCTTTCTCGGCGGCCGCGGCCGGCCTCTGCCGATCAGCGAAGCGGAGGCGGGCCGCATCATGCGGCAGATCCAGGAGGGGATCGAACGGCCGCGGCCGTCGATCACGTTCGAGATCGGCGAGCAGGTGCGCGTGTCGGACGGTCCGTTCACCTCGTTCAACGGGGTGGTCGAGGAGGTTGACGACGAGAAATCGCGGATCAAGGTCGCGGTGTCGATCTTCGGCCGCGCGACCCCGGTCGAACTCGAATATTCGCAGGTCGAGAAGGTATGAGCACGGCGACCGTTGATGCAGAACGCATTCAGAAACATCGTCACCCCCGTGAACGCGGAGGTCCAGCGCGGCCAGCACCGCGCTGCGGCCCTTGGGTTCCCGCTTGCACGGGAATGACGCATTGAGGGTTTTGTCATGGCCAAGAAAATCGTCGGGATGATCAAATTGCAGGTGCCGGCCGGCAAGGCCAACCCGTCGCCGCCGATCGGCCCGGCATTGGGCCAGCGCGGCCTCAACATCATGGAGTTCTGCAAGACGTTCAACGCGCAGACGCAGAACCTGGAACCCGGCATGCCGATCCCGGTCGTCATCACCGCCTATGGCGACCGCAGCTTCACGTTTGTGACGAAGACGCCGCCTGCCAGCTATTTCCTGAAAAAGGCGGCCGGCATCGAGAAGGGCGCGCAGACGGTCGGCAAGGGGGCCACGGTCGGCCACGTCACGATGGCGCAGATCCGCGAGATCGCGACGCAGAAGATGGTCGATCTCAACGCCAACGACCTCGACGCGGCGTGCCGCATGGTGATCGGCTCGGCCCGCTCGATGGGCCTCGATGTCGTCGAATAACGGGAGAGAACGATGGCAAAATCCGGCAAACGGCTGCAGAAGGCGTATGAGGGCATCACCCCGGACGCGGCCCCGTTGAAGCTCGACGAGGCGGTCAAGCAGATCAAGTCGCGCGCCTCGGCGAAATTCGACGAGACGGTCGAGATCGCGATGAACCTGAACCTCGATCCCCGGAAGCCCGACCAGAATTTGCGCGGCACGGTCATGCTGCCGCACGGCACCGGCAAGCGCGTGCGCGTCGGGGTCTTCGCCCGCGGCGACCGGGCCAAGGAGGCGGAAGACGCCGGCGCCGATGTCGTCGGCGCCGAAGACCTGGTCGAGAAGGTGCAGGGCGGCGAGATCGCCTTCGACCGCGCCATCGCGACGCCGGACATGATGGCGCTGGTCGGCCGGCTCGGCAAAATCCTCGGGCCCCGCGGGCTGATGCCGAACCCGCGGCTCGGCACCGTGACGCAGAATGTCGCCGAGGCGGTCAAGGCGGCGAAAGGCGGGCAGGTCGAGTTCCGCGCCGAGAAGGCCGGCATCGTCCATGCCGGGGTCGGCAAGGCGAGCTTTACGGACGGCGCGCTGGTCGATAATGTGCGCGCCTTTGTCGGCGCGATTGCCCGCGGGCGGCCGAGCGGGGTCAAGGGCACCTACATCAAGCGGGTGAGCCTGTCATCGACGATGGGGCCGGCGGTCAAGGTCGAGCTGCAGGGCCTGGCCGCCGACGAACCGAGGGCGTAGCCGCCAGGAGTGGGAGAAAGCACAGTCGTGGACCGGGCGCAGAAACAGGCTCTGACCGACAGCCTGCATCAGGACCTGTCGGAGACGGTGTGCGTCGTCGTGACCCACCAGACCGGGCTGACCGTGGGCGAGGCGACGCAATTGCGCCGCCAGATGCGCGGCGTCGGCGCGCGCTATCGGGTGACGAAAAACCGGCTGGCGCGGCGCGCCCTCGCCGGCACGCCGTTTGCCGGTTTGGCGCCGCTGTTCACCGGGCCGACGGCGATTGCCTTCTCGCATGATCCGGTCGCGGCGGCGAAGGCGGCGGTCGAATATGCCAACCGCAACACCAAGCTGACGATCGTCGGCGGCGGACTGTCGGGCCGGGTGCTCGACGAGGCCGGCATCAAGGCGCTGGCGACGCTGCCCTCGCTCGATGAATTGCGCGGCCGGATCATCGGGCTCGTCAATGCGCCGGCAACCAAGCTGGCGAGGCTGCTGCAGACGCCGGGCGGGCAACTGGCGCGCGTGCTCCAGGCGCGTGCCGACAAGAGCGGCGACGGCGGCGACGCGGCGGCGACCGAATGACGGTATGTCATTGCGCGGAGCGCAGCGACGACGCAATCCCGGGATTGCGTCGTTCCGCTCGCAACGACAGGGAAATACTTAGACTCGCGGGATGTAAATGGGAGTGGCGACATGGCTGATCTGGCAAGGCTCGTCGACGATCTGTCGGCATTGACCGTCATCGAGGCGGCAGATTTGGCGAAGATGCTGGAAGAAAAGTGGGGCGTGTCGGCGGCGGCGCCGGTCGCGGTCGCAGCGGCTGGCGGCGGCGCTGCGCCGGCCGCCGAGGCACCGGTCGAAAAGACCGAGTTCGATGTCATCCTGGCCGCAATCGGCGAGAAGAAGGTCAATGTGATCAAGGAAGTGCGCGCGATCACGCAGCTCGGCCTGAAGGAGGCGAAGGACCTCGTCGAGGCGGCGCCGAAACCGGTCAAGGAGGGCGTCAACAAGGACGAGGCGGCAAAAATCAAGAAGATGCTTGAAGATGCGGGCGCGACCGTTGAAATAAGGTAGGCCCGCCACGATATCCGGAGCACCGCGGCCGCCCAGGATCGACCCTCGGGCTGCCGCGTCCAGATCGAGAATGCCGGACCGGGGTGCGAGCGCGTTCGCACGCCCGGCGTTGGCGTCTCCGGGTGGGCGCTCGCCAACGGCGCCTCACCGCGAAGACGGGACGACATCGGGGCCGCGTCCGCGACCAGCGGCGGCCCGCAGCGAGGAACATAGATGGCGATATCGTTGAACGGCCGGAAGCGGATCCGCAGGAGCTTCGGGCGCATCCCCGAGGTCGCGCCGATGCCCAACCTGATCGAGGTGCAGCGCAGCTCCTACGACCATTTCCTGCAGATGGGCGTACAGGCCGAGTTGCGCGGCAATGTCGGCCTGCAGGAGGTGTTCAGGTCGGTGTTCCCGATCCGCGACTTCTCCGAGCGCGCCCAGCTCGAATTCGTGCGCTACGAATTGGAACCGCCGAAATACGATGTCGATGAGTGCCGTCAGCGCGGCATGAATTACGCGTCGCCGTTGAAAGTGACGCTGCGCCTCGTCGTGTGGGATGTCGATGAGGATACCGGTTCGCGCTCGATCCGCGACATCAAGGAGCAGGACGTCTATATGGGCGACATGCCGTTGATGACGCACAACGGCACGTTCATCATCAACGGCACCGAGCGGGTCATCGTCTCGCAGATGCACCGCAGCCCCGGCGTGTTCTTCGACCACGACAAGGGCAAGACGCATTCCTCGGGGAAATACCTGTTCGCGGCACGCGTCATTCCCTATCGCGGCTCCTGGCTCGATTTCGAGTTCGACGCGAAAGACCACCTCTATGTGCGCATCGATCGCCGCCGCAAATTGCCGGTAACGACCCTGCTGATGGCCTTGGACGACCGGGCGACCGATGCGAAGCGCCTCCAGGCCAAGGCGGAGGGCCGCAATCTGCCGCCGGGCGAGGCGATCGGCATGTCGAAGGAGGAGATCCTCGACGCGTTCTACAGCGCCGTCGTCTATCAGCGCGGCACCAACGGGTGGATGACGCCGTTCGATGCCGAGCAGTTCCGCGGCAAGACGATC
>DATJUL010000354.1:0-4127 GCA_035502295.1 Allostellaceae bacterium
CGACGAGGTGCTGTTTGAGAATAAGGCGACCGGCGATGTCGGCTACTGGACGACCAACGCGCAGGGCCAGGCCGCCGGGTTTCACGATTTCGGCTTCGCCGACGCCGGCTATAGCGTCATCGGGGTCGGCGATTACGACAACTCGGGTCATGCCGAAGTGCTGCTGGAGAACCCGGCGACCGGCGATGTCGGCTACTGGACGACCAACGCCGGCGGCGCACTTACCGGCTTCCACGATCTCGGCCAAGTCAACACGAGCTACCATCTCGTCCCATCGTAAGCGCCGGTGCCCCGCCGGCGCCCGGGCAGCGGACGGCAGGCATGCGAACGCGAGGCTGGCTGCGCCTGATGACCGCGCTTATGATGATCGGCCGAGAGAGCTGAGGGCTTGGCTGAACATATGACCTTGTCAGCGCCATCGAACCGGCCGGCCGGAACGGAAGCCGGCCGCGCGCTCGATATCGCGATCGTCGCGCTGCGCCGCGGCGAGGCGGTGCTGCTGGAGGGCGGCGCCGAGGCGGCGCTTCTGGCGCTCGCCGCGGAATTTGTCAACGACGGCAACCTGGCGCGGCTGCGGGCAGCAGCCGACCGCCCGCTGCGCATGGTGTTGACGCGGCGTCGCGCCGTTGCGCTCGGCGTCGCGCCGCGCGCGGATCTTGCCGGCGCCGTGTCGATCACTCTGGCGCCGCTCTTGTCCGCGGCGGTGATCCGCAACCTCGCCGACCCTGCCGCCTCGCTCGGCGTCGAGCCGCCCGGCCTCGGTCCCGCGCCGCAGCCGGCCGAGGACGGCGAGCTGGCGGCGGTCGCCTTGGCCAAGCTGGCCGCGTTGCTGCCGGCGGTACTGGTGCTGAAGCTGGCGCCGGCGGAGGCGGCCTTCGCCCGCCGGCGCAGCGATGTCGCGGTCGTCGCGACGCAGCATGTGCTGACCCGCCGCGCCGCGATGGCCGGGCTCAACCGGGTGGCCGAGGCGCGCGTGCCGCTCGCCGACGCCGAGGACGCGCGGCTTATCGCGTTCCGTCCCGGCGATGGCGGCAGCGAGCATCTGGCGATCGTGATCGGCGCACCGGACCCCGCGGCGCCGGTGCTGGTGCGGCTGCATTCGGCGTGCTTTACCGGCGACGTGCTGGCGAGCCTGCGCTGCGATTGCGGCGAGCAGCTGCGTGGTGCGATCGCGGCGATCGCCAAGGCCGGCGGCGGCGTCCTGCTTTATCTGGCGCAGGAAGGGCGCGGCATCGGCCTCGTCAACAAGCTGCGCGCCTATCGGCTGCAGGATGCCGGGTTCGACACGGTCGATGCCAATGAGCAGCTCGGCTTTGACGCCGATGAGCGGGTCTATCTGCCGGCGGCCGACATGCTGCGCCAGCTCGGCTTTACGACGGTGCGCCTGTTGACCAACAACCCGGACAAGCTCGCCGCGCTCGAGCGCTACGGCATCCGCATCGCCGAGCGGGTACCGCACGTCTTTCCGGCCAACGGCCACAACGAGCGCTATCTGCGCACCAAGGCGACCCGCAGCGGCCACCTGCTGTAGCGGTTCGTCTCGTCGCGCGGAGGCGCGTCGCCGTCACCCATCGGGCGACGGCATTGGGGAGGCAAATCGTATGCTGACCGAGTCGCAGATCGATGTGTTGGCGCGGGCCTATCATGCCGCCGAGAAGGAGCGGCGGCGGACCCGCGCGCCGAGCGTGCTCCATCCCGGCCTGACCGTCGATGACGCCTACGCGATCCAGCGCCGCTGGGTCGAGCTGAAAGTCGCGGAAGGCAACCGGGTCCGCGGCCGCAAGATCGGCCTGACCTCGCGCGCGATGCAGCGCCAGGCCAACATCACCGAGCCCGATTACGGCGCGCTCTTGGCCGACATGTTCTACGGCGACGGCGCCGAAATCCCGATGAGCCGCTTCATCCAGCCGCGCCTCGAATGCGAGTTGGGCTTTGTCCTCGGGCGGCGCCTGAAGGGGCCGGGCTGCACGATCTTCGACGTGTTGAGCGCGACCGATTATGTCGTGCCGGCGTGCGAGATCGTCGACGGCCGCACGCACCGCATCGACCCCGAGACGCAGCAGCCGCGTTGCGTTCTCGACAGCATCGCCGACAATGCCGGTAATGCGGCGCTGGTCATCGGCGGGCGGCCGATCCGCCCCTTGGATGTCGATCTGCGTTGGGTCGCGTGTCTCTGCTACCGCAACAACGTCATCGAGGAATCCGGGGTCGCGGCTGCGGTGCTGAACCATCCGGCGACCGGTGTCGCCTGGCTCGCCGACAAGCTGGCGCCGTTCGACATCGCGTTGGAACCGGGCCAGTTCATCCTCGGCGGCTCGTTCACCAGCACGGTCGAGGCGCATGCCGGCGACGCGTTCCACGTCGATTACGGCCCGCTCGGCTCGATCTCCTGCCGCTTTGTGTGAGTCTATTGCCCGCCGCTGCGACTGTCATTGCGAGGAGCGGAGCGACGAAGCAATCCGGTCGCGTGCGACGATCGTCGGGATTGCTTCGCTGCGCTCGCAATGACAGAACAGATGAGTAACCCTTCGGTTTCCAGGTTCATTTCGGATTTGCCCATGAACGATGTCGGCGAGTTGATGAAATTCGGGGTCGGCCAGCCGCTGCGCCGGTTTGAGGACCAGCGGCTGCTCCGGGGCCGCGGCCGCTATCAGGACGACGTCGTGCTGCCGCGCCAGGCGTGGTGCGTCTTTGTCCGCTCGCCGCATGCGCATGCGAAAATCCGCGGCATCGACACGCGCGCCGCGAAACAGATGCCGGGCGTGCTCGCAGTCTATACGGGCGAGGACTACAGGAACGACGGGCTCGCGATGCCGAAAGCGGCGATGCCGCGGAAGCGGGCCGACGGCTCGCCGGCCTTTGCGCCGCAGCGGCCGGCGATCGTCATCGACCGGGCGCGCTATGTCGGCGACACGGTGGCGATGGTCGTCGCCGAGAGCTTGGACCAGGCGAAGGACGCCGCCGAACTCGTCGAGGTCGATTACCAGCCGCTGCCCTCCGTCACCGATGTCGAAAGGGCGGCAAGGCCCGACGCGCCGCTCTTATGGGACGACAACCCGGACAACATTTCGCACACCTACGAGCGTGGCAATCGACAAGCGACCGACGCCGCCTTCGCCGGTGCGGCGCATATCCTCAAGCGGCATTACGTCATCAGCCGCGTGCACGCGCAGTACATGGAGCCGCGCGGCTCCATCGGCATCTACGATAACGCCGAAGACCGCTACACGCTCTATGCCGATGTCAACTACCCGCACCGCGTGCGCAACATGCTGGCGGGCATGGTGTTTCGCGTGCCGGAAAGCCAGGTGCGGGTCATCGTGCGCGATGTCGGCGGTGGGTTTGGCGCCAAGGGCTGGCAGTACGTCGATCACCGGCTCGTCCTGTGGGCGGCGAAAAAACTCGGCCGGCCGGTCAAATGGCGCTGCGAGCGCTCGGAAACATTGCTCGCCGACGAGCACGGCCGCGACAATACCGGCACGATCGAACTGGCGTTCGACGCCGGCCACCAGATCATCGGCCTGCGCCTCCATATGCATGCCAGCATCGGCGCCTATGTCGGCTCCGACCGGCAATGGCTGACGCCGTTCGGAATGATCGGCACGGTCGTCGGTGTCTACGACATCCCGGCCGCCTATGTCTCGATCGACGCGGTGCTGTCGAATACCAGCCCGACGGCGCCCTATCGCGGCGCCGGAAGGCCCGAAGCGACTTATCTTATAGAGCGGGCGCTCGACGATGCGGCTCAGGAACTCGGCATCGATCGCCTCGAATTGCGCCGGCGCAACATGCTGCCGCCGGAGCGGCTGCCGTTCCGCTCGCCCTTGGGCCCGGTCTACGATTGCGGCGAGTTCTTGAAAAACATGGACATGACGCTGGCGGCCGCCGATTACGCCGGCTTTCCGGCGCGGCGCGAGGCGGCGAAGGCGCGCGGCAAATTGCGCGGCATCGGGGTTGCCAACGCGATCGAGGCCGCGGCCGGGCAAGTGCCGGAATATGCCGAAATCCGCTTTCAGCCGAGCGGCAGCGCGCTCCTCTTGCTCGGCACGAAGACGCACGGCCAGGGCCACGAAACGGTCTTCAAGCAGATCCTCTATGAAAAGCTGCAGATCGACCCGCATGATGTC
>DATJUL010000355.1:0-2614 GCA_035502295.1 Allostellaceae bacterium
ATCACAAATGACCGATCCGATCCGCTTTACGCTTGATGGCGTCGAGGTCGAGGCGCAGCCAGGCGAAACGATCTGGCAGGTGGCGAACCGCCTCGGCACCGAGATCCCGCATCTGTGCTGGCTGCCGAAACCGGGCTACCGCGCCGACGGCAATTGCCGCGCCTGCATGGTCGAAATCGAGGGCGAGCGGGTGTTGGCCGCCTCGTGCATCAGGACGCCGGCGCCCGGCATGAAGGTGACGAGCGCTAGCGAGCGCGCCCGCGCCTCGCGCAAGCTCGTCTTCGAGCTGTTGATCGGCGACCAGCCCGAGCGCGCCCAGGCGCACGACCCCAATTCGCGGCTGTGGCAATGGGCGGACGCGCTCGACGTGCGCGACAGCCGCTTTCCGCGCCGCGCGCAGCCGGCGCCCGACCGCAGCCATCCGGCGATGGCGGTGCAGCTCGATGCCTGCATCCATTGCAATCTTTGCGTGCGCGCCTGCCGCGAAGTGCAGGTCAACGATGTGATCGGCATGGCCGGGCGCGGCCACGGCGAGAAGATCGTGTTCGATTTTGACGACCCGATGGGCCACTCGACCTGCGTCGCCTGCGGCGAATGCGTGCAGGCGTGTCCCACGGGCGCCTTGATGCCGGCGAGCCTCGTCGACGAAAACGGCGCCTATGCCAACGCGCCGGAGCGCGAGGTCGAGAGCGTCTGCCCCTATTGCGGCGTCGGCTGCGAGATCGTCTACCGGATCAGGGACGACCATATTGTCGCGGTCGACGGCAAGGACGGGCCGGCCAACCACAACCGGCTGTGCGTCAAGGGCCGTTTCGGCTTCGATTATGTGGACCACCCCGACCGCCTGACCGAGCCGCTCATTCGCAAGGACGGCGTCGGCAAGGACGATGTCGCGATCGACCCGGCCAATCCGTTCACCCATTTCCGCGTCGCGAGTTGGGACGAGGCGCTCGATCGCGCCGCCGAGGGCCTCCGGCGCATCCGCGACTCCGCCGGCAAGCGTGCGCTCGCCGGGTTCGGCTCGGCCAAGGGGTCGAACGAGGAAGCCTATCTCTTCCAGAAACTCGTGCGCACCGGGTTTGGCAGCAACAATGTCGATCACTGCACCCGGCTGTGCCACGCCTCCTCGGTCGCCGCGCTGATGGAGGGGATCGGCTCGGGCGCCGTCACCGCGCCGTTCAACGCCGCCGCCGACGCCGAAGTCATCATCGTGATCGGCGCGCGGCCGACGGAAAATCATCCGGTTGCCGCGACGTTCTTCAAGCAGGCTGTGAAGCGCGGCGCGCAACTCTTTGTCATGGACCCGCGCGGCCAGGCCCTGGCGCGCCACGCGACGAAGATGCTCAAGTTCAAGCCCGGCCGCGATGTCGCGATGCTCAATGCGCTGTTGCACACGATCGTCGAGGAAGGGCTGTACGATCGCCAGTATGTGCAAGCGCATACCGACGATTTCCTCAAGCTGCGTGAGCACATCCGCGACTATTCGCCGGAAAAGATGGCCGAGATTTGCGGCATCGGCGCCGCAACGCTGCGCGAGGTCGCGCGCGCCTATGCCCGCGCCCGGGCCGCGATGATCTTCTGGGGCATGGGCATCTCGCAGCATGTCCACGGCACCGACAACGCGCGCTGCCTGATCGCGCTGGCCCTGGTCACCGGCCAGATCGGCCGGCCCGGTACCGGGCTGCACCCGCTGCGCGGCCAGAACAACGTGCAGGGCGCCTCGGATGTGGCGCTGATCCCGATGTTCTACCCCGATTACCAGTCGGTCGAGAACCCGCAGGTGCGGGAGAAATTCGAAGCGCTGTGGCACACCCCGCTCGACGACAAACGCGGCCTCACCGTCGTCGAGATCATGGACGCGATCCACCAGGGCGACATCCGGGGCATGTACATCATGGGCGAAAACCCGGCGATGTCCGACCCCGACCTGCAGCACGCGCGCGAGGCGTTGGCGCATCTCGAGCACCTCGTCGTGCAGGATTTGTTCCTGACCGAGACCGCAAAATACGCCGATGTCGTACTGCCGGCCTCGGCCTGGCCCGAAAAGGACGGCACGGTCACAAATACCAACCGCCAGGTGCAGATGGGCCGCCGGGCACTGCCGCTGCCCGGCAACGCGCGGCAGGACTGGTGGATCATCCAGGAGATCGGGCGGCGCATCGGCCTCGACTGGCACTATACGCATCCGCGCGAGGTGTTTGCCGAAATGAAACAGGCGATGCCCTCATTGAACGGCATCACCTGGGAGCGGCTCGAACGCGAAGATTTCGTGACCTACCCATGCGACGCCGAGGACCAGCCCGGGCACGACATCGTGTTCGGCGAGGGCTTTCCGACCGCTTCCGGCCGCGGCCGCTTTGTGCCGGCGGCGATCATCCCGCCGGCTGAGGAGCCGGACGCCGAGTTCCCGATGGTGCTGACGACCGGGCGGCAGCTCGAACATTGGCATACCGGCGCGATGACGCGGCGGGCCAGCGTGCTCGACGAGATCGAGCCGGAGGCGGCGGCGAGCCTCGCGCCGTCCGAACTGCGCCGGCTCGGCCTCAAGCCCGGCGACCTGGTGCGGGTCAGGACGCGACGGGGCCGTATCGAACTCAAGGCGCGCGCCGACAGC
>DATJUL010000356.1:0-3433 GCA_035502295.1 Allostellaceae bacterium
CAGTTCGACCGCGTCGGCAACCTCGCGCTCGATGCGGCGATAGCCATCGATCGCCCGGTCAAGCCGGGTGCGCTCGCGCAGCACTTTCTGCGCGGCGTCGGGATCGTCCCACAGCTTCGGGTCTTCGGCCTTGTCGTTCAGTTCGGCCAGGCGGCTTGTCGCAGCCTCCCAGTCAAAGGTGCCTCCTCAGCAGCGCCAACGACTTTTTGATGTCGTCGACGACCGCCAGCGTTTCAGCGCGCATGTCGGGTTTCCTCGTTCAGTCTGATCTGCCGTCTATATGGGTGCGGCGACGTCACTTCGCGGCACGGCCGGCGAGTCAGGCGGTCTCGTCGGCGTCGATCGGCGGCAGGTCCTTGAGTTGCGGGAGGACTTCGCGGGCGGCAAGCGTGAAGCTCTTTTCCGCCTCCGCGTGCGTGACGAGGCCCTGACGCGTCATCATGATGATATGGCGGATGCCGCCGACCCGCTTCCTGAACTCCTTGATCTGGCGGGCCACCGTGTCCGGGTTGCCGGCGAACATCTGGCCCTGGCCGACCAGCACTTCGGCGTCGAGATTGGTCGGCCGCGGCCGCCGCGAGGCGCCGGTGCGCCACGCCGCCGGCGCCATCTCGGGGGCGACGTTGCCGGGCTGGAAGCGCGCGAATTGCGGCGCCGATTTGATGCTGACGGTCAGAAACCAGGCGATCTTCTGGCCGATGCGCAAGCCCTCTTCGTCGCTGTCGCCGACATAGGCGAAGGCCATGTAGGAGAACCGGTCCTCGCCCGGCGCCGGCAGGCCGGCGGCCCGGCGGCCTTCCTTGTAGGCGTCGAAGGCCTGCCGCGTGCGGTCGTAGCCGCCGAACAAGAGCGTGTTGATGATGCCGCGCCGGCCCAATTCGGCGCAGGTCGGCAGATCGGAGGTCGCGGCCCAGAATTCCGGCCGCGGCTCCTGCCAGGGGCGCGGCCAGATGTTGACGTGCGGGTGGGTGAAGAATTTGCCCTCCCAGCTGAACGGCCCGTCATGGCTGGTCAGCGCCTTCTCGATGAGGTCGATCGCTTCCCATTCGCGCTCGCGGATGCGCATCGGGTTGGCGTCGCCCGAGACCATTTCGGTCGCGCCCGATTTGACAAAGCCGATCTCCAGCCGCCCCTTCGACAAGATGTCGATCGTCGCATATTCCTCGGCGATGCGGACGGGATCGGGGCGCACCGTGATCAGCGTGCCCAAGGACAGGATGCGCACCTTCTGCGTCAGCCGCGCGACAACGCCGGTGATGACTGGGCTCGCGGCCCACAGGTTGTTGATGCCGGAATGGTGCTCGTTGGTGACGATGTGCAGGCCGAGCTCGTCGCACAGCCGGTATTCGTCGAACACCTCGTCATAGAGCCGCGCCGCGACCCGCGGATCGCAATAGCGGTTGGGCAGGCTGGCGCGCACCGAATCCGCCTCTTCCAGCACCTCGGCCGGCACGAACGGGTAAGGGTTTTCGCAATGGTTCCACAATTCCATGAAGCGGCCCTTCTGCCGAACGTCATTGCGAGGAGCCCGCAGGGCGACGACGCAATCCCCTCGCCGGCGCGAGATTGCTTCGCTCCGCTCGCAATGACAATCACGGTCCTGCTGGCGAATTCACCGCTTGCGGAAGCTGTCGAGCGTGACGACCTCGGCGGTCGGCTTCGCGGCCGGCTTTGCCTCGGGCGCCGCGGCGAGCGGCGCCGGCACCGCGGCCGGCTTTGCCGGCTCGGCCGGCGGCTCGGGCATCGCGAATTCGAGCGCGAAATTGACCGACGGGTCGGCGAAGCTGCGCACCGCCGCCAACGGGATCGTCAGCCGCTCGAGCTGCTTCTGAAAGGTCAGCGTGACCGAGAAGCCGTGGAGGCCGACCTCGAGATCCCAGAACTGGTGCTGCAGCACGATCGTCATCGTGTCGGGGTAGCGCTCGCGCAGCGCGTCGGGGATGACGACGCCGGGCAGCCTTGTGTCAAAGCCGATGTAGAAATGGTGCGCGCCGCGCAGCCCTTCCGCCGCCGCCCGCTCGAGCGCCTCGCGCACGACACCGCGCAGTGCGCGCTCGACCATCTGCTCGTAATGGTACAAATCCTGCGGCATGGCCCCTGGTCACCCGATCGCGGGCGGAAGTGAGGGGCTTCTGTTGCCCGGTGCCCCTCGGACCGCGAGTTACCTGCTGAGCTTCACCCCGTAAAGGGTTAGGCGGCAAGAGCCTCTGTTGCGAAGTTATCGTTCGCAGCTATGTTTTGACCCGATAACGGCGGTATCATGCCGGGCGAAAACATTGCCTTTACCACGCGCGTCGAGCCTGTTTCGCCCCCATGCTGCCGTCGCGGCGTCGATTCGCCGCGCCGGCGGGAATGGTGGAGGCGCCGGGTACCGCCCCCGGGTCCGCAACGCTTATGTCGCAAGCCATTTATCGCCATAGTCGGTTGCCCGACGGGGAAGATATAGGATGCCGCCCGGCGAAACGCAATCGGGGCATCCTGCGAGACAGAAGCTCCGCGCAGCGCGGCGTCTCGAAGCAAGCGAGGCAGGAATAGAGCAATGCCGCTGAGCCGGGAGCAGCAAGCCGAAATCGCGGTCGAGCGCAGGCAGACCCGCGAGACCCGCCGCGCCACCGTGCCGGCGCTCGAAGACATCCTCTACGAGGCGATCCCGGTGCTCGACCACGGCTTCATCCGCGTCGTCGATTACATGGGCGACGATGCGGCGATCGTGCAGGCGGCGCGCGTCTCCTACGGCCGCGGCACCAAGCGGGTCAACGAAGACAAAGGCCTCATCAACTATCTGATGCGGCATCGCCACACGACGCCGTTCGAGATGTGCGAGATCAAATATCACGTCAAGCTGCCGATTTTCGTCGCGCGCCAGTGGATCAGGCACCGCACCGCCAATGTGAACGAATACTCGGCGCGCTATTCGATCCTCGACAAGGAATTCTATATTCCGGCGGCGGAGCATCTGGCGGCGCAGGCGACGACCAACCGCCAGGGGCGCGGCAACGTGATCGAGGGGCCGGCGGCGCAACGCGTGCTCGACTTGCTGCGCGCCGACTCCGAGCGCGCCTACGCCGATTATGCCGAATTGCTCAACGAGGACGAGGCGGGCGAGCCGCGCGACCGCTCCTGGCCCGGTCTCGCGCGCGAACTGGCGCGGATGAACCTGTCTCTGAACTTCTATACCCAATGGTATTGGAAAATTGACCTGTACAACTTGATGCATTTCCTCAGCCTGCGCGCCGACCCACACGCGCAATACGAAATCCGCGCCTATGCCGAGGCGATGCTGGAGACCGTGAAACGATGGGTGCCAATGGCTTACGCGGCGTTCCTCGAGTATCGCATGAACGCGGCGCTGATCTCGGCAACCGGCCTTCAGGTGATCCGCCGCCTCCTCGCCGGCGAACCCGTCGATCAATCCGCCAGCGGCCTTTCCCCC
>DATJUL010000357.1:0-7245 GCA_035502295.1 Allostellaceae bacterium
ATCGCGCCGCGGCGGATCGCAGCCGGGTCGCGGTCGATGCCGAACACCCGGCAGCGCGCCGCCGCCAGCAGCGCCGCGCTGCAGCCGCCGGCGCCGAAGGTGCCGTCGATGTAAACCGCGCCGTCCTGCGGCGCCAGCGCCGCCAGCACCGCGTCGAGCAGCACCGGCAGGTGTTCGGGCGGGCCATTCTCCCCATAGGCCGGCAGCGCGCTCCGCGATGCGGCAGCCCGGTCGCGTTCCGTCCGCGTCATCGCGTCGCCATCACGAGGCTTGCCGGCCGCCAGGCGCGCCGCGCGGCGGCAGCGTCGTGCCCTGGCGCCGCGACCGCTCGCGCACCATCGCGCGGTGCTCGGCATAAGCGGCCGGGTCCCACAGCTGAAAATTCGCGCCGAGCCCGACAAACGCGACTTCGCCGCCGATATGCGCCGGTTCCTTCAGCGCTTCGGGCAGGACCACGCGGCCCTCGCCGTCGATCGTCAGCTGGTGCGCCTCGGCAAACAGCAGCGACAGGTTCTCATGCTCATCGGAAAACTGCTCGAGGCTCTCAAGCCGCTGCTGCATCTCCTCGATCCGGTCGCTGCCGGTGCATTCGATCGCCGGCAGCCGAAACGACGGGAAGGCAATCAGGAGGTTCGGGTAGCGATTGCTTGCGAGGGTGGAGCGAAAGGTCGCCGGCACTGAAACTCGCCCCTTGCGGTCGACCTTGTTCACATAAGTGGATAAGAACGACTCCACTTGTTTCCCCCAACGCTCCCCCACGGACGTCCGGCAAAGGGCGGGCCCGGCGGCGCCATCGAGTTCCCCCCAGAACGATGGCACTCGCCCATGGGTGATGATGGGATATCATGGGATCGCGTGGGCCGTCAATACCTTTTCCAATAAAAATCGCAGATCGCGAAATGTTCCTCACCGTCTCGTCATCGAAGGTCATGATGAATCAAAAGTTCTTATTCTGTTCTACTGGAAACCGTCGAGTCAACGATTGGCGCCGCGATCACCGGGCGGGATCGGGCGCGGCGCCAAGCCAAGCGCCGCCAGTCGCGCGTCAGCGAGAATTAGTAGTGTCAGGAGCCTTACGCAAGCACAAAATGTAGCCCGATGGAATGGCGCCAGACGGTCTGTAAGCCGGGTTCTGTCCCGCGCGAACGCGGGGATGGCCATTCATCTGGGACGTTCGTCGCCGAACGCCTCGCGCGACCGACCCGAGCGGCGGCGCGGCAGGCCCGCCCGGCGGCGCCGGTTATTGGCCAGCGTCGCCTGCCGCTCCTACTTGGTCTTGCTCCCGGTGGGGTTTGCCGTGCCGCCGCCGTTGCCGGCAGCGCGGTGCGCTCTTACCGCACCATTTCACCCTTGCCGCCCCCTGGCCGCACCGAGATGCGGCAGGAGGGCTTGGCGGTGTATTTTCTGTGGCACTTTCCCTGGGGTCGCCCCCGCCGGGCGTTACCCGGCACCGCGCCTGCGTGGAGCCCGGACTTTCCTCACCGCGCGAATCGCGCGGCGCGGCCATCCGACCGTCTGGCCTGGGATCATGTGGGATCGCCCGCCCCGCTTGTCAAAGTGCCGCGAAGCGGCGAATCACTGCGGGCCAGTCGCACCAAGGCTATGAAGCGACGCAGCGCCGGGCCGGTGTCGCTGCGGCGGCTGGCGAGACTGAGCGACGCGAGCAAGCCGGCCTGGCGGTGGAGCGGTTGATAGATGACGCCCGTAACGGCGAGCCGACGCATCGATTCCGGAACCAGCGTGATGCCGAGCCCGGCGGCGACGAGGCTCAGCGTTGCCAGCATGCGCGGCGCCTCCTGGCCGATCGTCGGGCTGAATCCGGCGCGCTGACAGGCGGCGATGATCGCGTCATACAAACCGGGACCGAGCGGCCGGCGATAAAGGATGAAGGTCTCGCCGGCGAGCGCCGCCAAGGGCAGCGGTTCCGTCGCGGCGGCGAGGGCGTGCCCGGCCGGCAGCACGCCGATCATCGGCTCTTCGAGAAGCGTATCAACGGCAATTCCTGCCGCGGCACCGATCGGCGAGCGCACGAACGCGGCGTCGATCCGTTCCGCCAGCAACGCGGCGACAAGTTCGCCGGTGCCGCTTTCTTCGAGCGTCAGGGCGACGAGGGGGAAGGCTTCACGGTAGTGCCGGATGAGCTGGGGCACCAAGGGATGAAAGGATGCCGAACTGGTGAAGCCGAGCGCGAGACGACCGGCCTCGCCGCGCGCCGCCCGCTGCGCCGCACCTACGGCGTGCTCGACCCGCCGCAGGATCGGCTGCGCTTCCGCGAGCAACGCTTCGCCCGCGTGAGTCAACTCGACGCCGCGCGGTTTGCGGCGGAACAGCTGCACCTGAAGCTCCGCTTCGAGTGCGCGAATCTGCTGCGACAGCGGCGGTTGCTGAATCCCGAGGCGCTCGGCCGCGCGCGTCACGTGGCCCTCCTCGGCGACCGCGACGAAATAGCGGAGATGACGCAGTTCCATATCTGCTGCATATCATAATTCGTCACGCGATATATTGGACCTCTTGATGGGCCCGCTCTATGCTGACCCGCAGAAGGCCGGAGAGCGGCAATGGCGAGCGAGGCGACGCTGCTGGTCGTGCAATTTCTCGACTGGGTGGGGGCGCGGCCGCGCACGGCACGCGAATTGCGCGCGGCGTGGAGCAGCACGTGCCCCTTGACCTGCGCCTGGGAAGACGCGATCGCCGACGATCTCGTCTGCTGGAGCGCCGACGGACGGCTGGCGCTGACCAAGCGCGGCCGGGCGCGGCTCGCCGCCGCGGCAACGGCGCCTTGATCGCCGGCTTGCCCCGCCCGGGCGGCGGAGTATCGTAGCGGCGCCGGTTCTCGGCCGTCATCCCGCGTATCCGACAGGAGAAGCCCTGTGAGCGTCACCGGTCACGACACGTTGCAGGCCCGCCGCACCCTCGAGGTCGCCGGCCGGCGCTACGATTATTTCAGCCTCGCGGCCGCCGCCGCCGCGGCCGGGCTCGGTGACATCGCGCGCCTGCCGTTCTCGCTGAAGGTGCTGCTGGAAAACCTCGTGCGGCTGGAAAACGGCCGCACCGTCACGGTTGACGACATCAAGGCCGTCGGCGCCTGGCTCGCGGCCAAGACCTCCGACCGCGAGATCGCGTTTCGCCCGGCCCGCGTCCTGATGCAGGATTTGACCGGCGTGCCGGCCGTCGTCGACCTGGCGGCGATGCGCCAGGCGATGCTCGACCTCGGTGGCGACCCGAAAAAGATCAACCCGTTGTCGCCGGTCGATCTGGTCATCGACCATTCGGTGCAGATCGACGCGTTTGCCAGCCGCCAGGCGTTTGCTGCCAACGTCAAGCGCGAATTCGAGCGCAACGGCGAGCGCTACCGCTTTCTCGCCTGGGGCCAGCAGGCGTTTGAGAATTTCCGTCTGGTGCCGCCCGGCACCGGCATCTGCCATCAGGTCAACCTCGAATACCTGTCCCAGGTCGTGTGGACGACCGCCGAGGGCGGCAAGACGATCGCCTATCCCGATACGCTGGTCGGCACCGACAGCCACACGACGATGGTCAACGGTCTCAGCGTGCTCGGCTGGGGGGTCGGCGGTATCGAGGCCGAGGCGGCGATGCTCGGCCAGCCGATCTCGATGCTGCTCCCCGAGGTCGTCGGCGTGCGGCTGTCCGGCCGGCTGCCCGAGGGCGCGACGGCGACCGACCTCGTGCTGACGATCACGCAGCTCTTGCGGCGACGCGGCGTCGTCGGCCGTTTTGTCGAATATTGCGGCCCCGGCGTCGGCGAACTGGCGCTGGCCGACCGTGCGACGATCGGCAACATGTCGCCGGAATACGGCGCGACCTGCGGCTTCTTCCCGATCGACGCCGAGACGATCCGCTACCTGACGATCACCGCGCGCGACCCGGCGCGGGTCAGGCTTGTCGAGGCTTATGCCAAGGCGCAAGGGCTGTGGCGCGACGCGGATACGCCCGATCCGGTCTTCACCGATCTCCTCGAACTCGATCTCGGCACGGTCGAGCCGTCGCTCGCCGGGCCGCGCCGGCCGCAGGACCGCATCGCGTTGTCGGGCGTCGCGGCCTCGTTCGACGCCGAGCTGCCGCGCCTCGCCGGTCGCGACAGGCCGCGGCGCGTCGGCGTCCCGGGCGAGAATTACGATTTGGGCGACGGCGATGTCGTCATCGCCGCGATCACCAGCTGCACGAACACCTCGAACCCGAGCGTCATGCTCGGCGCCGGCCTGTTGGCGAAAAAGGCGGTCGAGAAGGGGCTGAAGGCGAAGCCGTGGGTCAAGACCAGCCTCGCGCCGGGCAGCCAGGTGGTCAGCGATTATTACGCGAAGGCCGGCGTGCAGGAGTATCTCGACAAACTCGGCTTCGATCTTGTCGGCTACGGCTGCACGACCTGTATCGGGAATTCGGGGCCGCTGCCGGAGCACGTGTCGGAGGCGATCGACGACGGCGACCTCGCGGTCGCCGCGGTCTTGTCCGGCAATCGCAATTTCGAGGGCCGCATCCACGCCCAGATACGCGCAAATTATCTCGCCTCGCCGCCGCTCGTGGTCGCCTACGCGCTGGCCGGGTCGATGCGGCACAATCTGACCAGCGAGCCGCTCGGCGAGGGCAGCGACGGCGTACCGGTCTATCTGCGCGACATCTGGCCGTCCAACAAGGAAGTCGCCGACACGGTGGCGAGCGCGGTCAAGCGCGAGGATTTCCAGCGGCGCTATGCCAATGTCTTCGAAGGCCCGCCGGAATGGCGCGCGGTGACCGGTGCCGGCGGCCTCACCTACGATTTCGACGACCGCTCGACCTATCTCGCGCTGCCGCCCTATTTCGCGAACATGCCGAAGGAGCCGGGGCCGCTCAAGGACGTGGAGGGCGCCCGCGAATTGGCGATCTTCGGCGACAGCATTACGACCGATCACATCTCGCCGGCCGGCAGCATCAAGGTCGAGAGCCCGGCCGGCGACTATCTGATCGGCTATCAGGTGCGCCCCTCCGAATTCAACACCTACGGCGCGCGGCGCGGCAGCCACCACGTCATGATGCGCGGCACCTTCGCCAACATCCGCATCAGGAACGAAATGGTGCCCGGCGTTGAGGGCGGCATGACCAGATTGCAGCCGGACGGCACGGTCATGCCGATCTACGACGCGGCGATGGAATACAAGAAGCGCGGCGTCCCGCTCGTGATCTTCGGCGGCAAGGAATACGGCACCGGGTCGTCGCGCGACTGGGCCGCCAAGGGCACATTGCTGCTCGGCGTCAAGGCGGTCATCGTCGAGAGCTTCGAGCGCATCCACCGCTCGAACCTCGTCGGCATGGGCGTGCTGCCGCTGCAATTCCGCGACGGGACGAGCCGCCAGACGCTGAAGCTGACCGGGAGCGAAGTGCTCGACATCGTCGGCGTCGAGGCCGGCTTGAAGCCGCGTGCGATGCTGAGGTTGCGCATCCACGATGCCGATGGCGGCGTGCGCGAGGAGCCGGTTCTGTGCCGCATCGACACCTTGGACGAGCTCGAATACCTCCGCCACGGCGGCATCCTGCAATACGTGCTCAGGAGCCTGCTGAAGGCATAGCCGGCGCCGGCCAAGCCGATCCAGCGGTTGGATCGTCAAATTCTTTTCCGGTTGCGGGATTGCCGGCGCCGACTGCGTGTTAGTCGCACGCGTCGCCGGCCGGTCGCAGACGCGAGTCACAGACGTCTGCCGCCGGGCCGATGCCGAACCACGATCGGGTGATCTGACATGACATCGCTGCGGTTGCGTCGCTTGGCGCTGACTCTGCCGTTTCTGCTCGCGGTGCCCGGCTTGGCGCTGGCCCAGGCCGGGCCACCGACCCCAGCCGAGGCCGAAGCGGCGCTGAACCCGGCGGAACCCGCGGCGGCCTACACGCCGCAGCAGATCGACCAGCTGGTCGCACCGATCGCGCTCTATCCCGACGGATTGCTGTCGGAGGTGCTGATGGCGGCGACCTACCCTGGGCAACTCATCGATGCCGCGCAGTGGCTGCAGGATCCTGCCAACGCCGCGCTGCGCGGCGACGCTCTGGCGGCGGCGCTGGAACCGTTGCCGTGGGACCCCAGCGTCAAGGCCCTCGTCGCGTTCCCGCAGGTTGTCACGCTGCTGGCGCAGCACATCGACTGGACGCAGGCGCTCGGCGTCGCCTTCGCGACGCAGCAGCCGGAGGTCATGGCGCAAATCCAGCAGCTGCGCCAACTCGCGATGCGCTCGGGGTATCTGCGCCGCCTGAGCCATCTCATCTTCCGCGAGGAAGGCGGCGACATCGTGATCCTGCCGGAAGAGCAGGATGAGCTGTACATCCCCATCTACAACCCGGCCGTCGTCTATGGCTCCTATTGGCCGGCGCCCGCCTATCCGCCGGTCTATATCCCGCCGCCGCAGGGGTTTGTCGGCCAGACGATCGCGCCGGGCTTCGAGGTCAGCGTCGGTCTTGGCATCGTCTCGCGGCTGTGGGGCTGGAGCCGGCCGGACTGGCGCCATCCCGGCATCTCGATCGACCGTAACGCGTATCGCCGAATCACCCGCGACGCCGCGGTCGGTCCCGGCAACACGTGGCGCCATCGCGGACCGGTGCAATTGGCGTCTCCGGCCGCGGCAGGGCGGGTCGCGCCGCGGCACGCAGCCGCCGCGCCAAAAGGAACCGTCGCGCCGGGGCACGCCGCCGCCGTCGCGGCACTGCCGCGGCGGGCATCTCGCGAACCGTCTCTCATCCGACCGGCGGTCCGGGCTCCGGCGTCGCGCGAGCAGGCGGTCGTCCACCGTCCGGCCGCTCATGCGGCACCGCACGAGCACGCGGCCGGGCATCCCGCGGTTGAGCACCCGAGCCCGCGCGAACAGGCGGTCGCGCGTCGTCCGGCGCCGCACCCGGCCCCGCATCGCGCCGCCGCGGCACATCCGGCCCCGCGCCCGGCCGCTCCGCATCGCGCGGCCGCGGCACATCCGGCGCCGCTCCCGGCCGCTCCGCATCGCGCCGCCGCGGCACATCCGGCGCCGCGCCCGGCCGCTCCGCATCGCGCCGCCGCGGCACATCGGGCACCGCACCCGGACGCCAGGAAGCCCGAGGAGAAGAGAGCCGAGAAATGATATTGCGAGCGCCGGCCGTCATTGGCGCGCCGTCGCCGGGGTGGCATGCGCGTTTGCCGCTAGGCAGTGGCGGCGAACCCGGCTATAGCGGCGGGCGGCGGCAGCGACGGGGCGATTGGAGATGGCGCTTCCCGACAGCATCAAGGCGATGGGCGAGCAG
>DATJUL010000358.1:0-9273 GCA_035502295.1 Allostellaceae bacterium
CGGCCCGCAGCCGCAGGCCCGCAGCGCAGCGGAGGACAGCCGGGCGAGAGTTTCTTGCCTCGCGAGGAATGCGCGCAGCGCAGGGGAAGAAAGTCGCAGCCCGGCCGTTGCGGGATCGAGGCCGGCGACCCCGGCGAAAGCCGAGGGAGCGCATCGCGGCGCTTGATCCGCCAGCAGCAGGCCGCAACAAGCGGCGGTCCCGAGCCGTCAAGGAGAACCCAGGCTCAGGCGCCCCTCTCGGCGGCGATGACACTTGCTCGGCACCAGATCACCGCGCGCGTCGGTGTAAAAGCTTCGGCCGCGCGACAGAATTGCACACGCCGGGCCCGCGCGGCGGCGGCAATTGGCAATCAAGGGGCCGAGAGGCAACGCGGATCGTCATCGAGATGTGCTGGCGGTTCTCCTCATGCCGGCGCCGGACGCGTCATCCAACAGAGAGGCGATCAGCGCGTCTGGAGGCTTGAACCGGCCGCAACCGGCGCAGTTAGGTACTTGTACAAATAAGCTGGTTCCCAGCGCTCCAGGTGAGGTTGCAAGACAGACGGATCTTATGATATTCTAGTCGGTATGACTAGATCAAAACGTAATCCGCCGGGTCATTGGCCGCTGCAAGACGCCAAGGCGCGCTTCAGCGAAGTGGTGCGCCGTGCCCGCAATGACGGCCCGCAGCACGTCACCGTGCACGGGCGTGATGAAGTCGTGATCGTGGCGGCCGAGGAATTTCGCCGCCTCAAGGGCGACCGCAGCGGCGCGGCGCTCGTTGCCGCGCTGCAAGCCTCGCCCTACCGCGACGTGAACATCGAACCCCGGCGCGGACGGATGCCCGTGCGCGATGTGAAACTGTGACGGGCTGGCTGCTCGACACCAACGTGCTCTCGGAGCTGCGCCGGCCAAGACCGAACGCCAAGGTCGTCGCCTTCGTCGAATCCAGGCCGCTCGATCTCTTGTTCGTCAGCGTCGTGACCTTCGCCGAAATCCGCTTCGGTATCGAAGTCCTCACCGACGCCGCGCGCCGGGCCAAGCTGAACGACTGGCTCGCCCACAAGGTGCGGCCGATGTTCGAGGAGCGTGTCCTGCCGGTCAGCGAGGACGTGATGTTCAAATGGCGGCTGCTCGTCGAGGACGGCCGCAAGGCCGCGCACACGTACTCGCAGCCTGATCTGATCATCGCCGCGACCGCGCTGCATTACGGCCTGACGGCCGTCACGCGCGACACGGCGGAGTTCACCAGGGCGCGCGTGCCGGTCGTCAATCCGTGGCGCCAAACGGAGGGATAGCGGCGTGGTGCGGTCGATGCCGGCGCGCCGCCGAGTGCGCCGCGAAACAGCCGCTGCTGCAATCGTCGGCCGACATTGGGGATCAGGATCACGACGCCGACGTGCAAAGGCTCGGCGGCGTAGAGCCGCCGGTAATCGCTCGCGTTGTTGGTTGGTGACCGGCACGCAATTCTAGGCACCGGCATAGCGCACGATGTTCCAGTCTTGCCAGCCGGCGCGGCCGCCATGGGCGATATGCGGGTCTCATGGCCGGCCTCGCTGGCAATGGCAACCAGATCGGCAGTAAGGCATTCGTCGATCGGAAATCTCACGGCGCAATGTCGTCGAGCGGCTCGCGCCAGCGGCGCACCGGCGGCCGATCGTGCCAGGGCTGCTTGCGAGGTCGGCCGCGCAAGGGGTAGGCCGCGGCATAGACCGGCGCGAGGCGCACCATCTCGGCAGTGATGCGGGGATAGTCCGAAAGCAGTTCATCGGCGCCGGCCCCTTGAGCGATAAGGTCGGCGATCAGATGTACGGGCACGCGGGTGCCGCGAAACACCGGATCACCGCCCATTATTTCGGAGTCGGTGACGACGAGGCGGCGGACCCGGCGCAGGTCGCGCAACGAAGCGGCCAGCTCGCGGCGCGGCTCGCGCAGGTCGATCTTCAGCAAGCCGCCTTCCAGCGCGACGACGTCGCGCGGCGCGTCAGCCAGCGCATCGAACAGCTTGCGGCGCAATTCCGGGGCGATGCGGTCGGCCAGGCGGCGCTCGACCGCGAGCGAGACGAGGGCGCGCCCGTCCAGCAGCCGGGTCGCCCGGCCGGCGCGCTCGCCGGCGACGGCCGCGATCGTCTTCTTGTCGATCGCGTTGTTGACGGCCTTGAGCGGCAGGCGCGTCAGCACCGCGGCCTCGGTCGGCGTGAACAGGGAATTGTCGGTCGTTTGCATGGCGGTTCTATCTCTTCTTCATATAGAGAATATATACTATGAGGCCTCAAAAAGCAAGATGCCGTTGCGGTGCAGCTCGACGCTGGCCAGGGCGCGATGGCGACGGGCAGCCGGGCAGGGCAGGGGCATGCGAAAAAGCCGCGCTGGCGCGGCGCCGGGCGGCTTTCCGGAAAACGGCAACCCCGCCGCGGTTGCCCGCGGCGGGGCGCCTGCCGTCAGACGTCGCGGGGTTCCCACAGGGCGATGTGGGTGGCGCCGTCCTCCGCCGGGTTTTCCAGCTTGACGAGCCGGCAGCGAACCCAGTTCGGCCCGAATTCCGGCGCCGCGATCTTGAGGTTCACGTAGGTCTCGCCGCTGGTCTTGGCGACCTGGCTCCAGCCCGCGCCGACCTCGTAGCGCGATCCGGCGTAGACCCGGAAGTCCGGGGCGTTGTCGGAGCGCTTGTCGACCGGGACGATGCTGATCGCCGCGGTGACGTTGAGGGTCTTCAGCGTACCGGTGAAGGTGCCGTTGTCCTGCTTGGTGAAGGTGCCGAGTGTGATAGCCATTGTAGTCTCCTTTCCTGAGGTTGAGTTGGCGCAGGAACCGTTCCTGCGTTGGCTCGCGCTCGGAGACCGCATAGGCCGCCGGCCGCACCGCGAGCTTGCGAGCGGCCGGCACGCAGTAGAGGACCCGGCGGGCGACAAAAATTTGGAGCGAAGCGATCGCGAGGAAGGCCGGCCTGCCGGCCGGGGAAATTTTTTCGCCCGACAGGGTTGCGGGCGGTGGCCGCGGGATCCAGCGCTTCAAGAGCCGCGCAGGGACGGGCCAGCGCAACGATCGGGAAAGGGACGAATGGCCGATCAGACCGGAAACCGTAGCCGGGGGACAAAGGGCCGTAATCGTGCCTGAAGCCTCAGCCACGCGGTCGCAGCGGATAACCCGGTGACATCGCTCGGAAACAGGGGGGAGCGGGACGCGCATCGGGGTGATGGCGGGCCGGTCGTCAGCAGGCGGCGGAGCATGAAACCACTTGATCGCCGCGGTGAAGGCGGATGGGTGGATGGTCGCTCTCGTCGAGCCGGTAAAACCGGCGGACCGGCGGCCGTGATCGGATTTGCAAACCACGGGTTGACGCACAGGACCCCGGTCGCCGTCAACTGCGGCGGAGTGCCTGCCGATGGCCGCGCCGGGCTAAAGCGCAGAGTGCGCCGAGGCAGGCGGCATCGGCGATGCGCCGTCAACCGCCGCCAACAGGTCGGGATCGTTGTTGCGCACGTTGCCGACGCGCGCCGCGACCGGATAGGCGCGCATCAGCTCGGCCGGGTAGGGCCGCAAGAGCGCCAGCAGCTCGTCCCGCGTCGCGTCGTCCTCGCCGAGCCACTGCCGCCATGTAGCCCGCGGCAGGATGACGGGCATCCGGTTGTGGATCGGGGCGACGAGCTCGTTGGGCGGCCCGGTGATGATCGTGAACGTGTGGACGGGCTGGGCGCCCGGCTCCGGTCGCCAGCGATCCCAAAGGCCGGCCATCGCGAACGGCTCGCCGCCGGCGCCAACGATCGCGTAGGGCTGCTTCGGTCCGGCGGGCCGTTTCTGCCATTCGTAGAACCCGTCGACCGGCACGAGGCACCGCTGGCGTCGGTTGAACGCGTCGCGGAACGCCGGCTTGGTCGCGACGGTCTCGGCCATCGCATTGATGCAGCGCGCGCCGATCCTGGCATTCTTCGCCCACCACGGAATGAGGCCCCAGCGCAGGAGATCGAGCGAGCGCCGGCCGTCGCGATCGAGACGGACGACGGGCAGGGTGTCGGTCGGTGCCGCGTTGTAGGTCGGCGCGAAGTTCGGCAACGGGTTGACCGTGCCGAACAGCGCGCGGATTTCGCTGAGCGGCGTCTTTTGAAACGTCCTTCCGCACATGCGGCTTCTCCCGTCCAAACGGCTTGCGGCGGCACCCGCGATGTGAACAATATGGGAACCCCACGATCCGGATAGGAGGCGCGCCGTGTTTTTCGCCTTCCCCGAGGATGCCCGCTGGAACGCCGAAACCCAAACCGTCGAGTTCGGCGTCGGCATCGGCGAGTATGAGGGCGTCGTCCGCATTCGCCGGACCGTCTTCCAGCGTCTCGTCGAGCGGGCGGTGACGCCCGAGCGCTGTGTCGAAGCCTACTACCTGCACCGCACGCGGCTGGAGCGCATCGTCGAAAAGAAGCTGCGCCAGCGCCAGTTGGCGGACGACGGCAATGTCGAGATCACCGGGCGCGATCTGCGGGACGCGACGCCAGCGGGCCAATGATGGCGGCAAGTTCGAAATTGATGATCGGCGAGGCCGAGCGCCGGTTTCCGGTGCGCCTGCGCATCGCCGTGCCCTCTGGCGGGATCGGCGAACGTCTCGATCGGACGCAGCGCAGGCTCGACGAGAACGCCGGCTCCGACGGCTGGGCGATGACGCCCGCTGGCATCCGCGGCGTCGTCAACGACGCGATCGCGGTCTATTTCCGCGATCCGGCAATCGCCGGCGCCTTCGTAGCGCGGTGGTGCAAGGGCGGCGAGGCCGAGCTCGTCGATGGCGTGCTCCAGGTCCGGGACGACACTCCGGGCGCGCGGGTGGCGGCCGCCGCGCACAAAACGCTGTGATCGATACGGCTCGCGAGGCGCAGCGCGAGTGGTTCGTGGGCGGTCCGCAGTGCGCCGACAACTGACTTTCCGTCGAAATCGATTTGCTGACCATCCAGCCGCGAAGCAGACTTTCGTCGAACCCACTTCAGCGCTCCGGTAGACCAGCGCGTCCGGGATCGATTCGTATCTATGCCGCGAAAATTGGAAGGCTTAGGCTGTCCTGGCCGCCCTCCACGGGAAGAACTTGCCGTGGAGGACCGACTCCGACGTCAGCATGCAGCTAACCAAAATCAGCGCCACGCCGATCGCGCTGAATGCGTCTGGCAGTTCGCGGAAGATGATGACGCCGCCGCACGCCGCAATGACCAACCGCAGCGCGGTGTACGGGGCGAGAGATGACGCGCTGGCGTGCCTGACCGCCTTTATGCCCGCTGCCATACCGAGGGGTCCGAAGATCAGCACGCCTGGCAGCCATGGCAACGATCCAAACGAAAGAGGGCCTGTAGCCAAGCTCGGTGCATTGCCCAGTATTACGAGTGCATTACTGTAAAACATCGTAGTCGCCTCGTTGTCTTGCCGCTGCAGATAACGGTTCAACACGAAGGCGAGGCCGTTCAGGCCAGTGCCGAAGAAAGCGATGAGATACGCTGGCTCCCATCCGGCAAAGGCCGGTTTGGCAATCAGCACCGCGCCCCCCATGCTTAGCGCGCCGGCAAGCCATTGATTGTGACTGACGGGCTCGCGCAGGATGAGGATCGAGAAGATAGCGATGTAGCCGGCTTGGGTATAAGAGATGGCGGTCGCATCCGCGAAGGGCATCCGAACGAATGCGTACATCATCACCCAGAGATAAGCGAGCGATACGAAGCCTCGCGCCAGCTGAAGCAGCAACTGGCGGGTTCGGAGCACCGGCAAGCCGGAGTTTCGGGCGATCACAATGGCAAGCGCTACACCGCCGATGCCGCGGACGAGGGCAAGCTGCATCACCGAGGCGCGCGAACCGATTTCATGGACCGCCGCCGTTTCGGCTGCGAACAGCACGGCTTGTGCCACCATCATACCGATGGCGAAGCCATGGCGGGTCATCGTCAATCTGCCGCGTCGGCATGGAGCCGCTTGCGGATGTCCACCGCGTAATGGCCCGGGAGACGCATGTTGTCGTTGTTGCGTACCAGCGTCGCTCCGAAGCGCTGCCAGTCGGCCGCACTCATGTCGTCCGGCGTGAGGACTTCATAGGATGGCTGATCATAACACTCGCGTAACACGGGCTGCGCTTGAAACAGCGGTTGGGTTTTGTGGAAATCAACCCGAACGTCGCTACGCTTCAATCGGATATTGGTGAAGAGGGGACCGAACCAACTATTGGTCTCGATCAGCCCCTCGAAGTGCTCGTAAGGTTTCGTAATCGGGATATTAACGGGTTTGCGTAACAGGAGCGCCCATTTTGGGGCCGTCCAGCCTAGGTAGCCGCTCCAGATCTGCACGACGCCAGGATCACGCGACGCAGTCAGAAAGGGTGGCGGCAAGCGCTTTATCGCGTCGGGAGCGCGATCCTCAAAGAACCGACTGAAACCGGGGAATTGCGCGCCGCCGAGAGGATAACAACCGTCGGCGCCCTCATACGTCCAGAAAATCTCGTCACCTTCCAATAACAGACTAAAGTTAAGTGGTGGGTAAAAGTACCAACCGAAGGCCGATGCCGCAGTCAGTGCCTCGCAATAGCGATAGGCGCGCATCGGGATCATGCCGTCGGCCGAGCGATCGGCGCGGCGCGGCTTCGGAATACCGGGAATGAGCTGGTAGAACCGTGCTGTGACAGGCCTTGTGTTCTTACGCATGATGACCTCCGAAGCCGCAGCTGCACCTGACGATGCTTAGATGGGGAACTCGGCGGTGATGCTGCCGTTACCGAGGCGGACAGCGCCGCGATCAACGATCTCCGGGCCGGGGCGCTTCAGCGGCGGAAACTGTGCGGTGATGCTGCCGTTGCCGAGGCGGACAGCGCCGCGATCTTCGATTTCCGGCGTCGGCGCTTTGAGGGCCGGCATGGTTTTGCGTGTTTCGCGGGTCGATTCGCGCATTCTATCCTCCATCTCAACCGAGGCACGATGCCGATCGGCGAGTCGGAGGTTGCAACACGCGAGGGCGAAAGGCCGTCAAACGCGGCGACGAGCCAGCGTCAAATCGTTAACGGCGGCAAAAAGAGGCGGCAGTACCCGGCGGCGCCCTTTAGAGGCGTGGCACTCCGGCTTCGGCAAATGCCTCGCAGTAGAGATCAGCATGCGGACGCGCGGCACCGGGATAGCGGGCTCGGAACCTTTCTATCGTCATGGTCGGTTCGACCGCCAGCAGGCGATGCACCGCCGCGCGCGCTTCATCGTGGCGGCCGGCGAGCATCAAGCCAAGGACCAGCACGCGATGGCCGGCCGTGTAGCGCCTGTTGTCGCGCAGCGAGCGGTAGCCGCATTCTATGGCCCGCTCGTATTGCGCGTCTACCAAATAGGCCATCCCGGCTATGGTGTTGAAAAAATACATGAGGGGATCGAACGGCGAGAGCGCGGAACCTCTTTTGGCTTCCTCGATAGCGCGTACGCCATCCTCCTCCCAGGCACGCGCAGCGGCGCTCCATACCCAAACCGCGGCTGCATTGGGGTTGAGCCGCAAGGCCGCGTCGAACCGCTCGAAGGCGAGATCAAAGTCCTTTTGCAGGTAAGCGGCGATGTGTCCTTGGATGCCCAAAGCCATCGGCTCATCGGGATCGTTGTCGAGCGCTCGGGCGGCAAACTCTGATGCCAGTTGCGCATCAAGCGCCGGATCCGCAGACCATCCTTGACCAACACGCAACACGTGCCAATAGGCGCGGCCAGCAAGCGCCGCCGCATAATTTGGGTCCAGCATCAACGCCTGGTCGAACATATATTCTGCCCGATCAAAAACAGATTTCGAGAAGTTATGCATGTTCTCCTGCGCCTGAATAAAGTAGTCATATGCATTGAGCAACTCTGGACGTTTGGCGCGTATGCGCGCCAACTCGGCGCGGCGCAGATTCGGCGTCACTTGTCGAAGTATCTCGTCGGCAAGATGCAGCGGCATATCCAATACATCCGAGAACCGTTCCTCGACCTCTTGATATCCCAGTACAATTCCGCGGATGGCGTCGGACAACTCCACGTTCAGGCGGAACCGCTCGCCGGCGACCCGAAGACTACCAGAGAGAAGATAGCGAACGTCCAGAAGGTCACCGATGTCTTGCGGGGAGCGGTCGGCTTGATCTTTGAACATTCTGGTCGACAGGCGCGAAATCACAACAAACCCTGGAAGTCTGGAGAGCATCGCTATCAGGTCTTCGGCCAATCCGGCGATCGTGTAGTCGTGCTGTGGCTCGCCTGACAGATTCGTGAACGGAAGCACGGCGATCGAGGGGCCGACAGCAAGACGTTCCGCTGGCGGGCCGCTCGCTTTCGTCGCCACCGCGGCGGATGCTCGTGGCGGGTCGACTGCGGGGACGCTGCGGGAGGACACAAGGCGGATCGCCTCGTGGAGTCGCACGGTCTCGCGTGAGGGCGGCACATCTAGGGTCCTTCGAAGCTCTGCCCGACACCGCTGGTACTCGCGCAGCGCCTGGACATGATCGCCGAGGTCCGTCAGCGCCTTCATCAGCACCCGCACGGCCCCTTCGTGGGTCGGATCGAAGCTCAGCACCTTGCGTGCCGCCGCTGTCAAGCGATCGGCAGGGGCGCTCTCGGCCTGGAGACGGGTTACCTCAGCATAGAGGGAGGTGCGTACTCGATCCTCAAAACTAATGCGTTCACCGGAGAGCCAGAGATCGAAGGTATCCGAAAGACCATCAAGGTCATCGAGCAGCCTGTCGGGGTACTGGCCGGGTTCTTCTAGAACATCAATCCAGCACGCATCGTCGTTGAGGCAGACATCGTCATCGTCGAGGCAAATTAACCCGCCTGTCAGTACACCGGTAAGCCGATCTATGTCGTATAGGGCCTGGCGCACGCTTCGCCTCGCGAGATCGCCGCTTTTATCCCACAGAACGGCTGCAAGGCGGTTGCGTGAGGCTCGTTTGCTTGGTGCGAGACATAGATACGCGATGAGGCCGCGAGATTTTCGCGCGGTCGGCAACGCGTTCTCCCCGAGCGGGCCGATGACGCGCATGACTCCGGCGAGATAAATCTTCCAGATTCTGCCTGAAGCGGCGCGGAGCCGGGCGGAGGTCTCTTGGTCGCTTGCAATCGAGGTAACATTCGTCACGGCCAAAATTTTCCTCGGGGTTTGCCGTGGCTACGCCGTCCGGTAACGGCCGCTGGTCAGCCAAGACCCCGGCGGGCGACTGAGAGCGCAGATTTTAGCAGCACTTGACGTAGATGGCGCGCCTATTTTCGTGCCCCTCGGTCTGCGCGCACGACAAGCCGGAGTGGCGGCGGTCTGAGCTGTCGCCGCGCACCTCTCCAGATTCATGGT
>DATJUL010000359.1:0-2964 GCA_035502295.1 Allostellaceae bacterium
CGCCCCGCCGTCCAACGAGCCGTCGCCGCCGAAGGCACGCAGATCCCTTAGGACCGCAGCCGGATCGTGTGCCGCCGCGGGCGGGCGGTTGTCATCGACCCGGCGTCCGGCTGCGTTTGGGCCGCAACCCATTGAAAAAGATTGGTGCCCAGGGGCGGAATTGAACCACCGACACACGGATTTTCAGTCCGTTGCTCTACCAACTGAGCTACCTGGGCAAGGCACGGCAACAGAACCACCGCCGGCGCGCTGCGACGCCGGTTTCGAAGGCGGACAACCTAGCGGCGGATCGGCCATGGCGCAACCCGGATAGGCGCTGGCGTTGTGCGAACAAATCCGGAATACTCGCGACCATGGCGACCGGTTCAAAATTGCTGATCGGCGAGGCCGAACGTCGCTTTCCGGTGCGCCTGCGCCTCGCGGTGCCGCCGGACGGGTTCGGCGGCCGGCTCGATGCGATGGCCGGTTGGCTCGATGCCACGGCCGCGCGCCGCCGCGCCGCAGCATCGGACGCCGGGCGGCGACGGCGGAGCGCGGTGACAAGCGCCCGGCGGCGCGAGTAGCATCGGCCGACAAAACGAGGAGGGCGGCATGGCGGCGATCGGCACGGATCTGCAGGGTAAGGTTGCGGTCATCACCGGCGCGTCGAGCGGCATCGGCGCCGCCAGCGCGCGGCTGTTCGCCGCGGCCGGGGCGCGCGTCGTCGTCGGCTACAACAAGGGGTTGGAGCGCGCCGATGCCGTCGTCGCGGACCTCGCCGGAAGCGGCCAAGCCGGCTTCCACAGGGCGATGCGTCTACCGCTCGAAGATACCGCCGAGATCGCGAAGGCGGCCGCCGCCGTGCGCCAAGAATTCGGCCGCGCCGACGTCTTGGTCAATTCGGCCGGCTTCACCCGCATGGTGCCGCACCACGACCTCGATGCGCTCGATGACGACCTGATCGACCGGGTGCTGACCGCCAATGTACGCGGGCCGTTTGCGACGATCCGCGCCTTTGTGCCGTTGCTGCGCGAGTCGGGCGACGCGGTCATCGTCAACATTTCGTCGGGCGCGGCGGAGTCGGGCACCGGCTCCTCGATCATCTATGGCGCGTCGAAAGCAGCGCTCAACACGATGAGCATGGCGCTGGCACGCGTGCTCGGCCCCGAGATCCGCGTCGTCGTCGTCGCGCCGGGGTTGGTGCATACCGGGTTCGTTGTGGGCCGCACCGAGGAAATGATGGCCAAGGCGGCGCTGGCGACACCCCTGAAACGCGCGATCGAGGCGGAGGATGTAGCGCTGGCGGTTATCTCCTGCGTTACCCATCTGACGCATACGACCGGCTCGATCATTTCGGTCGATGCCGGCCGGCATCTCTGAGGGCCCATGCCGCATATCGAGGCGCAGCGCGACATCATCAATCGGCGGGCGCTCGCCGCAACGCTGGCGCAAGTGATTGCCGAGGCACCGTCGCCGATGCTCGACCGCCGCGCCCTGCTGCCGCCATTGAAGGCGGCGCTGGCGCAGGGCCGGGCGGAAATCCGCCGCCGCTTCGAAGCCGGCGGCACGGCGGCGCGGGCGCTGCGCGAGCAATGCTTTCTGATGGATCAGCTGATCCGCGTCATCTACGACCTCGCCGGTACGGTCTATCCGCTCGCCAACCCGACCGCCGGCGAGAAGATGGCGATCGTCGCCACCGGCGGCTACGGCCGCGGCGAACTGGCGCCGTTTTCCGACATCGACCTATTGTTCCTGCTGCCCTACAAGCAGACGCCGCATACCGAGCAGGTCGCCGAATTCCTGCTCTATCTGTTATGGGATCTGGGCCTCAAGGTGGGCCAGGCGGTGCGCTCGGTCGCCGAGTGCCTGCGTTATGCGAAAAGCGACCTGACGATCCGCACGGCGCTCTTGGAAGCGCGCTACATCTGGGGCGAGCAGCCGTTGTTTGCCGAATTGAAGCAGCGCTTCGAAACGGACATCGTGCGCGGCAGCGCGGCGCAGTTTGTCGAAGCGAAGCTCGCCGAGCGCGACCAGCGCCATCAGCGGGTCGGCGACAGCCGCTATCAGCTCGAACCCAACGTCAAGGAGGGGAAAGGCGGGCTGCGCGATCTGCACACGCTGTTCTGGATCGCCAAATACATCTACCGGGTCGACGATATTGCCAAGCTCGTCGAACGCGGCGTCCTGTCGGCCGAGGAAGCGGCCCGCTTCGAGCGTGCCCAGAGCTTTCTGTGGACCGTGCGCTGTCACCTGCATTATCTCGCCGGCCGCGCCGAGGAGCATCTGACCTTTCCAATGCAGGCCGAGATCGGCGCCCGCATGGGCTACGCAAACCGGCCGGGCGCGCGCGGCGTCGAACGGTTCATGAAGCATTATTTTCTCGTCGCCAAGGATGTCGGCGACCTGACGCGGATTTTCTGCGCGCTTCTCGAAATCGACCAGCAGGGCAAGCGGCGGCTGGCATGGCTGCGCTGGGGGCAGAAGGCGCGCCGGCTCGACGGTTTCATGCTCGACGGCGGCCGGCTCAGCGTGCCGTCCGACGATTTTTTCAAAAAGGACCCGGTCGCGCTGATCCGGCTGTTTCATGTCGCGCAGCAGCACGACCTCGACATCCATCCCCGCGCCTTGCGGGTGGTCACGCAATCGTTGCGCCTCGTCGATGCCAGGCTGCGCGAGGACCCCGAGGCCAACCGCCTGTTTCTCGATATCCTGACCGCGAAAATGAACCCGGAAATCGCGCTGCGGCGCATGAACGAGGCCGGCGTGTTCGGCCGCTTCGTGCCCGATTTCGGCCGCGTCGTCGCGCAGATGCAGTACGACATGTACCATGTCTACACGGTCGATGAGCACACGCTGTTCGCGATCGGCATCCTGCACCAGATCGAAACCGGCCAACTGAAGGACGAGTTGCCGGTCGCCAGCGCGATCATGCCGGCCGTCGCGTCGCGCCGCGCGCTCTATGTCGCGACCCTGCTGCACGATATC
>DATJUL010000360.1:0-6160 GCA_035502295.1 Allostellaceae bacterium
CGCCTGTGGCGGCGGTCGCCCGAACGGATTGAGCGCCTTGAGGCAGGCCGACCAGGCGTGGCGGCCGAGTTCGCGCCGCACCACCGCGCGGTCGGTCACCCAGTTCAGCTGGATCACCCGGCGCGCGCCGATATGCGGATAGTGGCCGTGGAACGACGCGTCGCTGCGACGAAACGCCACCATATTGCCGGCCAAGGGCGCCACCTCGGCGGCGCAGTCGTCGAGGTCGGCGGCGCCGCGCAACAGCCGCAGGCGACCGCCCGCCGCCGGCCATTCGGGATTGAGATAGAGCAGCAGCGTCATCAGCTTCGTCGCCGAGTCCGTGTGGATATGGCCGTCATGCCCGTCGCTGAAGCCGCGCACCGTGACCATCGTCGGGCGGTCGGCGAGGTCGATCGCGAACTTCTGTTCGATCGCCCGGCGCAGCGGCGCGTCCTCCAGTTCCGCGACGAGCCGCGCGAAGCTCGGCCCGCAGCGCAGCCGCACGGCGGGGTAGCTGCCGGCGTCGTCGACCGGCGGAAAGTCGTCGATCAGCCCGGCAACCGCCTCCGCGCGCAGGAACGCGTCGACCAGCACGAAATCGAACGGGTCGCGGCACAACGGCGCAGCGTCGAGGCGGGCGAGATCAAGGATGCTCAAGGCGGCCTCGCGATAGGTGGCGGCTCTCTAATGGCACCGCCGCCGCGCCGCCGCAATGCCGCGCCCTCGGTCGGTGGACGCGGGCGAGCAGCGCGCCCAAGAGCGCGAACCGCGCGATGCCGAAGGCGGCGGCGGCAAGCCCCACCAGCACCGCCCGCCAGCGCGATGCGGCCGCGCAAGCCGCGCGTCAATTCCCACAGGCGCCGGTCGAAATACATTCAGCGCCACTTCGCTTCCGTGTTGCCCGACAGCTGTCCGGCGGTCAGCGAGCGCGGGTCGGCAACATCGACGGTCAGGTGCTCGGTCGGCTTCGGCGTCGCGGTCACCAGGCACACGCCGTCCGGCGCCGCGAAGCGGTGCCAGAGGCCCTGCGGCACGATGACCAGCATCCCGGCTCGGAGCGCGTAGGATCGCGCCTCGTCGCCCTCGATGATGTGCAGTGTCGCCGCGCCCTCGATGACCTGCACCAGTTCGTCGCCGTTGGGATGCCGCTCCCAGGCGCCGTCGCCGGAAAACTTGGCGCCGAACAGATTACCGTCGCGGAACGGCGACAGCGTTGCAAACCCGCCCGATGCCTGCCTCTCTTCTTCCAGCATGCCGGGCCGGCGGCCCTTCAACATGTTGAGCTTGGCGGTCTCGGCCTTCAGATCGACAATCGTGACCACGCGTCCCTCCATCCGCCGTTGCAGCGATCATATCGCCGCGACCCCGTTGCCGCGATATGCGATAAAGCCGTCACCCGATGCGAGCGGAGCAGCGATCGTTGAGCGCCGAGACCGAGCATCCGAGCGCGTTCGCCCGCCTTCTGGCGGCGGGCCGCTTCGCGATCACCGCCGAACTGGTGCCGCCGGTGTCGACCGATCCGGCCGATGTCGCCGCCCGCGTGCGTCCGCTCAAAGGCCTGGCGGCCGCCGTCAACATTACCGACGGCGCCGGCGCGCGGGCGCATCTTTCGGCGCTCGTGACGGCGAAAATCGCGCTGGCCGAGGGCGTCGAGCCGATCCTGCAGATGACCTGCCGCGACCGCAATCGCCTGGCGCTGCAGAGCGATCTCCTTGGCGCGCTGGCCTTGGGCGTGCGCAACACCCTGGTCATCACGGGCGACGACCCGAAGGCCGGCGACCAGCCCGACGCGAAACCGGTATTCGATCTCGATTCGCGGGCATTGCTCGCGATGGCGCGGCGCATTTCGGTCGAGGGGAAGCTGCCGTCCGGCGCCGCGGTGCGCGGCCCGACCGGTCTGCTGCTCGGCGCCGCGGCGCTGCCCTTGGACCCGCCCTCCGGCTGGGACGCCGCCGACCTCGTCGCCAAGGCCGATGCCGGAGCCCAATTTGTGCAGACCCAATTCTGCCTGGACACGGGTGTGGTGCGGCGCTGGATCGGCCGCCTCGAGGAACTCGGGCTGACCCGGCGGCTGAAGGTGCTGATCGGGCTGGCGCCGATCCCGTCGGCACGCTCGGCGCGCTGGATGCAGGAGCGGCTCTACGGCACGATCATCCCCGATGCGATCGTCGCGCGGCTGGAGCGCGCCGCCGACCCGCGCCGCGAAGGTGTGGCGATCTGCGTCGAGCTGCTGCGCGAACTGGCGGAAATCCCGGGCATCGCCGGCGCCCATCTGATGGCGCCGCAAAACCCCGCGGCGATCCCGGAGGTCATCGCGACATTCAACGCATCGGCATGATGCTCTGGCCCACTTGCAACATTTATCGTCATGGCCGGGCATGACCCGGCCATCTGCGGTGGAACGCGGCGGTGTTCCGCTGTCTTTGGATGCCCGGATCAAGTCCAGGCACGACGAATAAGGGATTTACCGCGAAGATACCGAACCGGTGCCCTAACGGAGGGAGGCGAGGATGGCGGACGAACTCTTGCTGGTCGGCAGCATTCCGCTCGATACGGCCGAACAGGTGTTCCGCCGCGTCGGCGGGCCGCTCGCGCCTCATCTCGCCTACATGCCCGACGGCGAGATCGGCGACCGGCGGTACTGGATCGACGGCATCGCCTATCGCGTCTTCAACGGTCACCCGGAGATCGAGACATTGCGCCGCCCGGCGCCCGACGCCGACGGGGTCGAAAGCTGGCGGCCGTTGGGCATGCACGACCAGTTCCAGTTCCGCGTCAAACCCGGCGTCGCGCGGGTGCGGTTCGGCGATCCGGGCTGGCGGCTCGGCTACACGAGAGACGCGGTCGGCTCGCATTTCGTGTTCCGCCAATTGCAGCAAGAGGGCGCGATACCGGCGGGCGTGCGGTTTCAGGTGTGCCTGCCGCTCAGCTACAGCGCGATCGGCCTGTTCTTTCCCGACCCCGCCGATCACCCGAAAATCGTTCCGGGCGTCACCGCCGCGTTCCGCGCCGAAGTCGCCCAGATGGCCGAGTTGATCCCGCCCGAGGAACTGGCGATCCAGTGGGACCTCGCGGTGGAAAACCGCCTCGTCGATACCGCATTGGCGCGCGAGGGCCAAGCCGCGGCCGAGGCGTTGGCGGCGCGGCTGGCGGCGCCGGCGGCGGAGATCGCACCCGCGATCCCGCCATCGGTCGCGCTCGGCTATCACGGCTGCTTCGGCACGCTGAGCGGCTGGCCGTCGCGCCAGCCGCCCAGCCTCGCCGGCAGCGTCATCCTGCTCAATGCGATGGTCGCGGCGTCGGGCCGGCGCGTCGATTTTCTGCATCTGCCGACGCTCGGCAACGCCGAGGATGGGTTTTTCGCGCCGCTGGCGCAGCTTCAGGCGTCGGGCGCGAAAGTCTATCTCGGCGCCATCCACCATATGCACGATGCGGACGGCCTGCGCCGCCAATTAGCGACGGTACGGCGGCATCTTGCCGGGTTCGGCCTCGCGGCGCCGTGCGGCTTCGGCCGCGCGCCGGAGCGACCGGGCCGCCTGTTGAGCGCGGAGGGCGACAGGCCGCCGCCGGATATTATCGACACGATCGTGCGCGACCACCTGCGCGCGGTCGAATTCTTGCACGAGGTGCAGCCGTGATGAACCGGGGGCCGATCGCCGGCGCGCCGCGCCGCCCGCGCAGGCCCGAGGCGCGGTTGGAATTTTCGCCGACTGTTCGCGTTGTAGATGAGGCGGGATGCGACGCATCTCCGGTGAACAACAGCGAGTGCACAGCGATGGCAAAGCCGAAGCGAGGCCGGTCCACAGCGACAATCGACGATCATGTCGGCGCGCGGATCCGCGAGCGCCGCATCATGCTCGGGCTGACCCAGCAGCAGCTCGCCGACACCATCGGCGTCACCTATCAGCAGGCGCACAAATACGAGCGCGGCATCAACCGCGTCTCGGCCGGCCGGCTCTACGAAATCGCTCAAGTGCTGAACGCGCCGATCTCCTATTTCTACGAGGGGATCGGCGAAGAGCCGGCGCGGCCGGCGGCGCCGCACCAGCGCATGCTTCTGGAAATCGCCCGCAACTTCGCCGAAATCCGCGACGAGCGGCACCGGGAGGCGGTCAGCCAGCTGACCCGCGCGCTGGCCGGCCGCTGAGGCCGAAGCGGCGCATTTGCGCCTTACGAATTGCGCCAGCGCTTGCGTATAGTTGCCGCCTCGGGTGCGGAGGGCGGCGACGAAGCGATGGATATCCACGAATATCAGGCGAAGGGCCTGCTGGCGACATTCGGTGTGCCGATCCCCGAGGGCGCGGTCGCCTACACCGCCGCCGAGGCGGTCGCGGCGGCGGCGCGGATCAGCGGTGCTGTCTGGGCGGTGAAGGCGCAGATCCACGCCGGCGGGCGCGGCAAGGCGGGCGGCGTCAGGCTTGCGCGCTCGCATGACGAGGTTGCGGCGGCCGCCACGGCGCTGATCGGCCACCCGCTCGTCACCCACCAGACCGGTCCCGAGGGGCGCGAGGTCAAACGCGTCTATGTCGAAGCCGGCTGCGACATCGCCCGCGAACTCTATCTCGCGCTGTCGATCGACCGCGGCAGCGGGCGCATGACGCTGATCGGTGCCGGCGAAGGCGGCATGGAGATCGAGGAACTGGCGGCGCGCGCCCCCGACAAAATCCGCCGCCTCGGGATCGACCCGGCCGCCGGGCTGATGCCGTTTCACGGCCGCGAACTCGCCTTCGAACTGGGCCTCAAGGGCAAACAGGTCGCGGCGATGGTCGGGTTTGTCGCGGCGCTCTACCGCGCCTTCACCGAACTCGACGCCGCGCTCGTCGAGATCAACCCGCTGGTCCTCACCGGCGCGGGCGATCTCGTGGCGCTCGACGCCAAGCTCTCGTTCGACGACAACGCCCTCTTTCGCCATCCCGATGTCGAAGCCTTGCGCGACGAGGCCGAGGAAGACCCGATCGAACTGGAGGCCGGCCGGCACGCGCTCAATTACGTCAAGCTCGACGGCAATATCGGCTGCATGGTCAACGGCGCCGGCCTGGCGATGGCGACGATGGACATCATCAAGCTCTATGGCGGCAGCCCGGCCAATTTCCTCGATGTCGGCGGCGGCGCGACCAAGGAACGCGTGACGGTCGCGTTTAAGCTGATCCTGTCCGACCCCAATGTCGAGGCGATCCTCGTCAACATTTTCGGCGGCATCATGCGCTGCGACGTGATCGCCGAGGGCATCGTGTCGGCGGCGCGCGAAGTCAACCTGCACGTGCCGCTGGTCGTGCGGCTCGAAGGCACCAACGTCGATTTGGGACGCCGCATCATGAGCCAATCGGGGCTGCCGCTGATCGCGGCGGAGAATTTCGAGGACGCCGCGAAAAAAGTCGTGGCCGCGGTCGAGGAGGCGGGCTGATGGCGATCCTCGTCGATGCCGACACGGCCGTGATCTGCCAGGGCATCACCGGCTCGCAGGGCACGTTTCATACCGAGCAGGCGATCGCCTACGGCACCCGGATGGTGGGCGGCGTGACGCCGGGGAAAGGCGGGACGCGGCACCTCGATCTGCCGGTGTTCGACACCGTGCACGAGGCGCGCGCCGCGACCGGCGCGACCGCGAGCGTCATCTACGTGCCGCCGCCCTACGCCGCCGACGCGATCCTGGAAGCGGTCGATGCCGGCATCGCGCTGGTCGTGTGCATCACCGAGGGCATCCCGGTCCTCGACATGGTGCGCGTCAAGCGCGCGCTCGACGGCACGCAGAGCCGGCTGATCGGCCCAAACTGCCCCGGGGTCATCACCCCCGGCGAATGCAAGATCGGCATCATGCCGGGCCATATCCATCAGCGCGGCCGGGTCGGCATCGTGTCGCGCTCGGGCACCTTGACCTACGAGGCGGTGGCGCAGACGACGGCCGCGGGGCTCGGGCAATCGAGCTGCGTCGGGATCGGCGGCGACCCGATCCACGGTCTCGATTTCATCGACGTGCTCGACCTGTTTCTCGCCGACGCCGAGACCGAGGCGATCGTCATGATCGGCGAGATCGGCGGCGCCGCCGAGGAGGAAGCCGCGCATTTCCTGCGCTCGCACCGAACCCGCAAGCCGATGGTCGGCTTTATCGCCGGCGCCGCTTCGCCGCCCGGCCGCCGCATGGGCCACGCCGGCGCGATCATCGCCGGCGGCAAGGGCG
>DATJUL010000361.1:0-2923 GCA_035502295.1 Allostellaceae bacterium
CGGCAACGCGGCCGAAGCGCCTCTACGCGAGCACCGCGCAC
The DNA here is from genome assembly GCA_035502295.1 of Allostellaceae bacterium. Taxonomy (GTDB): domain Bacteria; phylum Pseudomonadota; class Alphaproteobacteria; order ATCC43930; family CGMCC-115725; genus DATARH01. Next base: position 42 of record DATJUL010000361.1, read on the forward strand.
GAGGTCTTTGCCAGCGATGATCTGGGCGACACCTGGCATGCGCTCGGCATCGGCGAGAAATGGCCGCTGCCCTATGCCCGCGGCATGGCGGTGAAGGCGGACGAACCTGATGTGCTGTTCGCCGGGTGCGGCGAGACGACGACCGGCGAAACCGGCTTCGTCCTGCGCAGCCGGACCCGCGGCGAGACTTGGGAGGTGTTGAAGCTGCCGACCGAGCCCAACGGCACGATGTGGGGCCTTGCGACACATCCCGCCGACGCCGACCGCATCGTCGCCTTCAGCCTGTTCGGCGAAGTCTATGTCAGCGAGGACGCCGGCGCATCGTGGCGCAAGATCGGCCGCGAATTCGGCGAGATCAGGACCGCCGCGTGGCTGCCGAACTGACAGATCGTCCCGAGGCGACGCTGATCGAGGCGGCGCGACGAGGGTGACCGCGAGCGGAGGTTGCCGGCGCAGGTTCTGGCGGCGATGCAGGCGGTCGACCTGATGTACACCGACGCCGGCGGCACAGCGAATTTACACGAAGAACCCGCTCGAACGCTGCTTCCGCGACATTCACACCGTAACGCAGCACGTTTCGATGAACCCGGCCAATTACGAGGTCAGCGGCCGCGTGCTGCTCGGTCTCTACCTGGACCGCGCGCAGCCATGATGTGCGGGTCATCAACGTCAGCTGCTGTGCCGCGGCGGCGGCGGCAATCTGCTGGGCCGCCTCCCGCGCGATCTCGGCCTGAGCCTTGCCGATTTCGGCTCGCGCCGCAGACGCCGCCGCGGTCGTCAATTGCCGGAGCTCGGCGTGGACCTGGTGGACCTCGTCGAGGGGCTCGTCGATGACTTCGAGGCGGGCGTTGACCCGTTCCTTCTCCAGCCGATGATGCCCGGCAAGCACGTCGAGATGGGCCGACAGCGCAGCGAGCGCGTCGGTCGTCGGGTTTGTGCGAGACGCGCCAGCTCCTCGGCACGCCGCAAGCGGTTCTGCGCCTGGCGCACCAGGTGCTCGAATTCGTCCTCCGACGCGGCAGACCCGGTTATGGCAGCCATGAGGGCACGCCGGCAAACCGCCGGTCCATCGTGTCCAGCCAATGCCGGACCCGGGTGCGGTCGAACAGGCCGAGAGCCGGCGCGGTTTTGCCGTCGCGCCCTTCGCGAAACCCGCAACGGCGCGCCTCGATCGCCTCGGCGGCGTGGAGCCGCGGCATCCACAGCCGGATTGCGCCGTCGGCGATTACCGCCTTGAACAGCGCCGTCGACGTGACCCGGCCGAACGCGTCGGCCCGCCCCCGGCCGATCGGCGCGGTTCCTTCGTTCAGCACGATCGCGCGCGCCGGCGGGTTAAACCCGCGTTCCGACAACGTGGCGATCGGGGTCAGGTCTTCGGGATGCGGTCCGACCAGATAGAACATTGCCACCGCGAGACCGGCCTCTTCGATCATTGTGTCGAACCCGGGCATCTCGGCGGCGATCGTGCGCAGCGTCGTGTCGCCGCCGCCGAGATCGACGAGGGCCGAGTAGCCGTGCGCGACGGCGTATTCGATAAAGCGCTGCAGCCAGTCGCGCACGTGCAGCGGATCGTCGTCACGCGGCCGCGACACCCCCTCGAAATACGCTGCAAACGAGGCGTTGGTCGGATCGATATCGGCCATCAGAAACGTGCGACCGTCTTCGAGCGACTGTTCGGCGATCCAGCGCAACAGCGTCGTCTTGCCGGTTTTGCCGCGGCCGGCCGCCATGACGATCTTGGCGCGACCGGAGAGGTCGATCCCGTGGGCGATGTCGGGTTCCGCTTCGCGCTCCGGCGGTGAGGGCGTCCGCACATTGAACGCCGGCAATGGCGTCGTGTCGGCCGACGGGTCGAACACCGGAGGTTGCGCCGCTTTGCGGCTCAGAGCGGCCGACGCGCCGCCCGGCTCTGTCTTTGATGTCATGCTGTTCCCCTTTGCCATTGCGACCGTCGGCGGTCGCCTACCATCGCTCAGCCGGCTCGCGGCTTGCCGCCTTTCGATCCCACGGCGTCATTCGCGCGATAGCCGCTTCTGAGCCGCGCCGGCGCGAATTCGGGTTCACCCGGCGCACCGAATCCGGCTTCGCCGGCCCCAACAGCGCCGGATCGCCTGTTTGCAGCCGAGTCTTCCTTGCGCTGGGCCGCTTCGAGGCGGGAGACCTCGGCCCAGGTTTTGCGCAGGCTGTCAGCGCTGACCGGCGCGCCGTTGCGACGGGTGACGCCCATCTCGTTGAGCCCCTTGGCCATTGCGGTCCAGTTGCGGCCGTAGCGGCGGACAAGGCGGTCGACCTCGTCGAAATGATCCGACAGCCAGCGGAACAGCGGGGAGCGGGCGCGTGGGCTGGCGGCGAGAACGCATTCAAGCCGCGACAGGTCGTCGCGTTCCGGTGTATCAGGCATGGGCACAGTGAAACTACGCGGCACCAGGCGGCAACAGAGACGGCATTTACGCGGCAACCGGCGGAACGAAGCGGAAGGGGTACGACAGCGAGGCGGCAGTTTACGAGGGTTGAAACGGCGGCTAAAACTACCTCTGCACGGCAACTGCCGGCAATCCTCTTGTCGGGAGTGGGCGACAGACCATTGCACCCATGGTGCTTGCCTTGGGGAGGTCTGATCGGCTAGGGAGGCGGGCAGGGGAGTGCTGTTCATCGTGCCGTCCGACGCTGCTGCACTGGCTGCCGTCAATGCGCGCCTCGACGAGATCGCCGCGGCGCTACGGCTGATGATCGCGACGCAGCACACGCAGTCGGAAATGCTGGCGAAGCTGTTCGCGATCGCCTGTCCAACCGAAGAGGGCGGCGACCTCGAAGAGGCGATGCGGCGGGTCGCCGGGGCGCTGCACGAACAGACGAGCGTCCTCGAACGGGTCGAAGCCGAA
>DATJUL010000362.1:0-2967 GCA_035502295.1 Allostellaceae bacterium
CCGGGCCAGGCGCCCGATCCGCCGCACTGCCCGTTCCGCGGGGGTCAGTCTAGCGCATTGCCGCGCCGCCGGAAGTCCTGCAACCGCATTAGCGGGCAGACCCGGCAGCGGGAAAGCTGCCGGGTCAAGGATCGGGCGAGCCGACCGGCGCCGGGACGGAGAGGCGCTATGAGGCGGCGGCCGAGCCTGCCACCGGCGCGACGAGCGTGTGCGGCAACGGCTTGCCGCGCGTCTCGGGCAGGAACGGCGCGACGACGACGCCGACAATAAAGAACAGGCCGACGATCGTCGCAGCATAGCCGTAACCGCCGAGGCCGACGATCAGCGTGCCGGCGATCAGCGGGCCGACGCAGGAAATCCAGCGCGGCGCATTGAAACAGAACGCCACCGCGGTGCCGCGCATGCGGGTCGGGAACAGTTCCGGCAGCCACACCGGCGCCCAGGCCCAGATGCCGCCGGTGAAGAAGCCGAAAACCGCCACGGCGGCAAGGATCGCGCCCATCGAGTGGGTCCACAAATAGACCACCGGCGTCAGAATGAGGCACGCCGCGTACCAGATCATCGTCGTCGGCTTGCGGCCGATCCAGTCGGCACAAAAGCCGAGGCCGATGAAACCGAAGATCGCGACGCCGGTGCCGAGGAGACCCGCCACTGCCGAATAATGCGCCGCCGACAGGCCCATGCCGTGCGCCACCTTGCCGACATAAGTCGGCACGAAGGTTGCGACACCCCAGAACCCGAACGTCACCGACAACATCATCAGAAAGGCGCCGATCAGCCGCCAGCGCACGCTCTTGTCGAGGAACATGTCGGCGACCGTGAAGCGGGTCAGCGCCGCGTGCTCGCCGGCCAGATCCGCACCGCTTGCCGCCAAGGCCCGGGCCTCGCGGCGCCGCGCGGCCGATTCCTCCCAGCGCGTCGACTCCGGTATCCCGCGCCAGATATAAAGCACCAGCAATGCCGGCAGGATGCCGACGAGGTACATGTAGCGCCACGCGTTGGGGCCGAGTATGCCGATCCCCAACCATACGGCCGAGGCGACAAAACTGCCGATGCCGGCGCCGCTCTGCAACAGCCCGCCACCCTTGCCGCGGGCATGGTCGGGCCACAATTCGGAGACGATCGATGCGCCGGTCGCCCACTCCGAGCCGATCCCGACGCCGACCAGAAAGCGCAGCACGGCAAACGATTCCCAATTCCACGCGATCGCGGACAGCCCGGTGGTCAGCGAATAAGCGAGGATCGCCAGCATCATCGTCTTCTTGCGGCCGATATAGTCGGCGATGATGCCGCCGATGACGCCGCCGGTCGCCCAGCCGAACACCGTCGTCGCCAGCACATAGCCGGCGTATTCCGGGATGTCCTTGTATTGTGAGACGGCGAGCAGCTGATGCAGCGCGAAGCCGATCGTCAGGATCAGCGCGTAGATCTCGAACCCGTCGAACAGCCACGCGAGGTTCGAGCCGATCAGCACCCGCCATTGATCGCGGTTGAGCGTGCGATACCACGGAATCGGGGCAAGTCCACCGGTCTGCGCCATGACGCTTCCTCTCCTGTTACGTTGTTCTTTGCCGGCCCGGTGGGCCGGGCCATTGCTTTGCCGATTATAAGCGCCGGCGGCCGCCGGCGAAAGGGCGGATGCGCCGGCGCCGCGGCGACCGAGCGCCGGCCGCGCCTATTGCCTGCCGGCGAAGATGCCGGACGCGATGTAGGTCGGGCCGGCGGTCGATTGGAAGGCGAAATTGCCGCCGGTTTCGGCTGCCTTCGGGCCATAGAAACTGCCGCTGACCGTGCCGGCGAAGCCGTTGCCGGTCGTCCCGAACGTGTAGTTGGCGCCGGTCAGCGGCGCGCTGCCCGAGGCGGCGAAATTATGACCGTCGAAATTGGTGATCGCGAATGTGCCGCTCTGCGTGCCGAAATTGTAGGTGCCGTTAAAGCCGCCCGCCGCCACATAGCTCGCGCCGCTGTTGAACACCGAGCCGAGCGCCGCGCCGGTATAGGTCGCGGTAACCGACATCGCTTCGAGGTTCTGCAGGTCGGCAAGCGGCGTCAAGCTGCCGGCGACCCAGGTGTTGATGTTGGCCGCATCGATGCGCGGGGAAGCGCTGTCGCTGGTCGGCGTCGTCAGCGTGCCGCCCCAATAGCCCCATTGCAGGTATTGGCATTGGCAGTAGGAGGCGCCGGGCGGCAGCAGCGCGTCGGCGGCGTTCACGGCCGCCTGGCCGGTGACCGGGTTCGCCGGCTGCGTGGTGGCGCCGGAGCTCACGAGATAGAGCTGCCCGGTCGGCTGGCTCGTCGTCCCGTTGATCGTGATCGATTGTGGGCTGGTTGCGCTTTCTGCCGCGGCGAAGGTGTTGTCGTCAACAAAGGCCTGGGTGCCGGCATTGCCGGTGAGGCCGCCGTAGCGCAGCGTCAGCGCACTGACGCCGCCCGACGCTGAGGGTTGCGCGTTGCCGGCCAGGATCGCCTGCACGCTGTTGTTCGGCGCGTCGGTAGTAATCAGCGCATTGCCGACGACGGCGTAGGGCGTCGCCTGCGCATTCGTGTACATCAGCCCGCCGAAATAGCCGTTGAGCGCCTGCGTCGTGCGACTGGCGCCGACGCCGGCGGGAACAGTGGCCGACACCGCGGGCTGGGCAAAGCCGTAGGAGGTGGTGTTGCCGGCCAGCGACGCTTCCCTCACCCCGGACGGCGACTGGCTCAACACGAGGCCGGAGATCGACGTCCCGCCGTAAAAGCTGACGCCGTTGCCATCCTCGGTCGAACTGACGGTTCCGTCCACGGCGGTCGGGGTGCCGCTCGCCGACAGCATCGACGAGCCGCGCAGCGCGCCATTGAATACCGGCTGGCCGTTGCTTGCGGCGCCGATGGTGCCGCTCGTCACGGCGATCGCCGATTGCTGGTTGGCGCCCTGTCCGTCGATCGCGAGGCTCGCCTGCAAACCGCGGGCGGCCGAGAGCGTCGATG
>DATJUL010000363.1:0-7446 GCA_035502295.1 Allostellaceae bacterium
GACCGGCTTGCCGAGCGCCATGCGCGGGCCGAGGCGGCGCTGCAAGTCAGGCTTGATCCGCTCCTCGTAGGCGAGGACATCAGGGTCGGGCATGTCGGCGGGCGTGTCGGGGCCGGCGAACATGACGCTGTGGCCGTTGCCAGGCGACATCGTGCGGCCCGCGTCATCCGGCCGGGTGCGGAAATCGCCGCCCGAGCCGGTCTCTACCGCCGACAGGTGGCTCCAATGCACGTGATAGCCGTCGCCGGCGAAATTCTCGGCCGGGAACTTCCAGTTGCACGGCATGATCCATTTGTGCATGCCGCCGATGAATTCGATGCCGCCCTCGCAGCGGTCGAAGAAGGCATCGAGATACCACGCCATCTCGCCGAGATATTGGCGCAGCGGCGGCGCGCCGGCATCGAACGTCGCGAACCACAGCCCCTTGTATTGATCGAGCTGTGCGACCGGCACGAGGCCCCATTTGTTGCGGTCGAGTTCGTTGTGGTAGGCCTCCTTCAGATACGGCACGCCGGTGAGCCGGCCGTCGTTCTTGTAGGTCCAGCCGTGATAGGCGCAGGTAAAGCTCGCGGCGTTGCCGTGGTCGGCGCGGCACAGGCGATTGCCGCGATGGCGGCAGACGTTGAGGAAGGCGTGCACGGCGCCGTCGCTGTCGCGCACGACCAATACCGGGTCTTCGCCCATCCACGTCGTAAAGAAATCGCCGGGCAGCGGGATCTGGCTGTCGTGGCACAGAAACAGCCAGCAGCGCGCGAAAATCTGCCGCTGCTCCGCTTCATAGATTTCCGGCTCGATGAAGATGCGCCGGCTCACGAGGCCGCGTTCGTTATCGACGAGGCTGCCGAGATCATCCGTCATGTGTGCCTCCGTTCCTCGCTATCGCATTCCGGTCGTCGCGGTCGGCTCGGTCTCAGCCGCTTCAAACGCGGCGAGGCTTTGCTCCAGCTGCTCCGGCGGCATGTCGCGGGTGATAAAAACGATGCGGGTGCGGCGATCCTCGCTCGGCCAGGCCGGCAGCAGGATCGGCGGATGAAACAGGTGCTGCACGCCATGCAGCACGACCGGCTGCTCGGGCCGGTCGGCGACCGCGACGATCGCCTTGACGCGCAACAGGTCGTCGCCGCGCATCGTCGCCAGAGCGTCGAGCCAGCCCGACAGCGCCTCCCAGGAGATCGGCTTGTCGCGGGTGATGCAGAAGGCGCGGATGCGCGCGTCGTGCCGGTTCACGTCGTGATGCGCCGGCTCATGTTCGTGGTCGTGTTGTGCCGCGACCGCCTCGTCCTGCAGCCAGCGCTGCACCTCGACGGTTTTGGTTGCGGGGTTGAACAGGCCGAGACCGAACAGTGCCTCGGGATCAACCGCGCCGTGCGCCGCGTGGAGCAGCGGGGCACCGGGATTGAGCGTCGCGAGGCGCGTTTCGAGACACGACACGGCCATCGGCTCGGCGAGGTCCGCTTTGGTCAGGATGAGCCGATCGGCGACCGCGGCCTGCTTCACCGCCTCGGGCTGGCGGTCGAGCGTGCCGACGCCATTCACCGCATCGACCGTCGTCACGACGCCGTCGATCATGTAGCGCTCGGCGACGATCGGGTCGGACAACAGCGCGTGCAATACCGGCGCCGGGTCGGCGAGCCCGGTCGTCTCGATGACGGCGCGGCGGAAATCGGGCACGCGTCCCCGGGCGCGCTTGACGAACAGGTCGGTCAGCGTGTCGGCGATGTCGCCGCGCATCGTGCAGCAGAGGCAGCCGCTGCTCATCAGCACGACATCCTCGCTCGCGCTCTCGACCAGCAGATGGTCGAGGCCGATCTCGCCGAATTCGTTGATGATGACAGCGGTTTCCGCCATGCCGGGCTGCTTCAGCACATGGTTCAGCAGCGTCGTCTTGCCGCTGCCGAGAAACCCGGTCAGCACGGTCACCGGAATGCGGGAGGCGGCGTTGATGGCGGCCATCGCGCGGTTCCCTTCCTTTCCGCCGCTGTCGGCAGAGCATCATAGGAAGATAAGAAGGCGGCGCCGAAAAGAAAATCCTCGGACACGCCGGATCGCACCGGACGGCACGGGAACGGAACACCGGCATCGCTCCTATCATCCGTCAGGCGACCCGACGCCGCGCGGCGTCGGGTGCGCCGCTCGGGGGCGGAATGTATTCTGCGATCTATTGGGCCGGCATTGCCGTCCTCGCGCTGTGGACGGTCTATTCGGCCTACTCCACGATCATCGTCCATTAGACGAGCGGGCTGTCCCGGCGGGGCAGGGCGGGATCGGCCGCGTAAAGCGCGTCCACAGTTCGCTGCGGCCGAACAGGGACACCAGCACATAGCCACGCACGCTGAGCTCGCCGTTCGGCTGCAAGGCCATGGTTCCGCGGTAGGTTTTGCCCGATTGGGGATCATAGAACGCGCCGCCGCTCCAATGATCCGGGCCGTCCGGCCGAAAGCCCCACATCATTGTCAGGCCGCACAAAGGGCGGGCGCGCAGTTTGGGGTCCGGGTCGCGGCCGTCGACGGCGTGCGGGTTGTCGTCCGACGGCGCGATCCGCACCCACACCAGCCGGCCGCACAACCCGGCGCCGCCGCAGCGGAAGATATCGACGATCGCGTTCTGCTGTTGCGTCAGCCAGCTGCCCGCGACCGCGCTCGCCGGCGCGGCGGGAGCCGCTGCCGCGCGCAGGCTCGACAAAATCACGGCTGCCGCTATGGCCGCCCGCACCGCTGTCGCCTGCGGCGTCGGTCAAATCGCATCGAGCTGCCACGCGATGTCGTTGGCGATGCCCCACAAATAGCCGACATCGGCCCGGCCGACGAGGGCATAGGCGCGCCCGTGATGGCGCCAGTAGAGCAGGTTGACGCCGTCGCGATGATCGATCGTCGGCGAAATGTCCGCGAGCTTCGTCGCGCCGATGACGAGGCTTAACGGGCCGATCGCCTTGTTGTCGGTGACATAGACAAGCTCGGCCGCCGGCCGTCCTTCGGCGACGACGAGGCGGGCGCCGCGGAACGTGAGGCCCCAGGGCTTCAAGTCGGGCGCCCGCACCTGCTGCGGCAACCGTTGGCTGATCTTTTGCAGCGCCGCATTGGCGTCGTTTGCGGCCGGCACGTCGATCAGCATGTCATCGGCGCTGACCGTCAGCTTGTAATAGCCGGCGGCGTTGTCGAGCCAGATGTCGTTGGCCTGGGCGGCGACTTGCTGCTCGGCGCCGGCCGGCCCCGGACCGAGCAGGCGCAGCCCGAGATAGGTGCCGCCGCCGCCGAGCAGCAGGCCGAACAGCGCCGCCGCGGCGGCAATCCCGATGCCCCACCGGCGCAGCGGCATCGGCGCGCCGGCAGCACGCGGCCGCAGCACGACGATCTCGGCATCCTGGGTCGCCGCCCTGTCGGACGAGGCGGCGCCGCGAGCCGCCGCGATCAGCCGCTCGGGGACCGGCTCGTCGAGGATGTCGGCATAGGCGCCGCGCACCCACTCGGTCACCTGCGCCAGTGCCGCCATCCTGTCGCGCGCCGCCGGATCGGCCGCGAGCCATGCCGCGACGCGTTCGCATTCGGACTCGTCGAGTTCGCCGTCGAGATAGGCGACGAGCGCCTCGTCACCGTGCTTGATCATCCGTCGTGCTCCTGCGCGCCGCTCCGGCAGCGAGCGACTGCTGCAGCGCGATCCGCGCCCGCGCCAACCGGCTCATGACGGTGCCGACCGGCACACCGACGACGGCCGCCGCCTCGCGGTAGCTGAGGCCTTCAACCGTCACCAGCATCAGCACCGTCCGCTGGTCGGGCGACAACCGCTCGATCGCCCGCCGCACCTCGGCGAGCCCCAGCCGCGCCTCGATGCGGCGCACCGGCGCGTCCGACCCCAAATGCTCGTCGCCAACCTCGGCGTCCTCCTTGCGCACCCTGCGCGCCCGCAGCTGGTCGATCCAAATCGTTTGGACGATGCGAAACAGCCAGCTGTCGAACCGGGTTCCTTCCTGAAACTGATGCCGTCGCGTCAGCGCCCGCTCGCATGCCGCCTGCACCAGATCGTCCGCCTCCGTCGCCGTACCGGCCAGACCGCGGGCGAAGCGGCGCAGCCGTGGCAGCATCGCGATGAGCCGGTCGGCGAACTCCCCGTTCGTCGGGTCGGCGCGTCGAGCCGCATCGCTTGGCGCCTGGGCCTCATTCCAATGCGACGACAACGCGCCTCCTCGATCGATTATTCCGGTATGCCGGCGCCCGCCGGAATCCGCGAGTGAGAAATCGTGGAGCGGCGATCCTGGCGCAATGTCACACCGGCACGAGCGGCCGGCAGGGCGCCGCCGGCAATCCATTATCCTGCCACAGCCGGCCTCGTGTGAAGCGCGTCGTTCGCTTCGACCTCGGTGTCGCAGCGACCGCGGACCCGCGCCGGACGTTTGTGGCGCGACAACCTCGCTGTTGTGCGCAGCACCAAACAGCGCTAGGAACCGCCCGGCAGAGCCCGGCCGGGCGCAACCACCCGTTACGGCCTCGGCGGCAGACGGGTCGGCCTGCGGCGCCTTTTTTTCGGGAAGAACTCAGCGACAAGGAACGATTGGGCGATGAGGGTCGCCATCATCAGGGAGCGGCGCGCGGATGAGCAGCGCGTCGCGGCCACCCCGGACAGCGTCAAGCATATGGCCGGGATGGGCCTCGCGCCGGTCGTCGAAAGCGGCGCTGGAGCCGCGGCCTACTTCACCGACGAAAGCTATCGGGCGGCCGGCGCGACGATCGCGCCCGACGCCGCGGCGGCGCTCGACAATGCCGACATCCTGCTGAAGGTACAGCGGCCGCTGCTGGGCGCCGCCGACGGCATCGACGAACTGCACCTGCTGAAGCGCGGCGCGGTGCTGATCGGGATGCTCGCGCCGCTGCAGCACCCGGACGATGTTGCGGCTTACGCAGCGGCCGGCATCAGCGCGTTCGCGATGGAGCTGATCCCGCGCATCACGCGGGCGCAGACGATGGATGTCTTGTCGTCGCAGGCCAATCTCGCCGGCTACAAGGCCGTGCTCGACGCCGCCGACGCGTTCGGCCGCGCCTTGCCGTTGATGATGACCGCGGCCGGCACGATCAAGGCGGCGCGCGTTCTCGTCATGGGCGCCGGCGTCGCCGGCCTGCAGGCGATCGCGACGGCGCGGCGCCTCGGCGCGATCGTCAGCGCCACCGATGTGCGCGCCGCCGCCAAGGAGCAGGTCGAAAGCCTCGGCGCGACATTCATCACGGTCGATGAAGAGGCGATGCGCGCGGCCGAGACCGCCGCCGGCTATGCCCGCGAGATGGGCGAGGAGTTCCAGCGACGCCAGCGCGAGAAGGTCGCCGAGGCGCTGCGCCGCACCGACATCGTGATCACGACGGCGCTGATCCCCGGCCGGCCGGCGCCGATCCTCTTAACCGAAAGCATGGTGGCCGGCATGATGCCCGGCTCGATCATCGTCGATCTCGCGGTCGAGGCCGGCGGCAACGTCGAGGGCAGCCGGCCCGGCGAGATCACGACGACGGAGGGCGGCGTCAAGATCATCGGCCACCTGAACATGCCCTCGCGCATTCCGGTCGATGCGAGCCAGCTCTATGCGCGCAACCTGCAGGCCTTCCTCGCGCTGATCGTCGACAAGGAGGGCCGGGTGCACATCGACACCGAGGACGAGATCGTCAGGGCGGCGCTGCTGACATCGGAGGGCGCGGCGGTCAACCCGGCCCTCGCGCCGCCGCCGGCTGCCGCCGCAGCCGTAGCGCCGGCAGCCGACGCCGGTCAGTGATGGAGTAAGCATGGCCGATCCCGCATCGCTGGCGCAGCGCGCCGGCGAATTGTCCCACAACGCCAACGCGCTGGCCCGGAAGCTCGGTGAGCTGTCGCAGCAGCTGGCGCTTACCGCGCCCTCGCACACCCACATCGCCGGCTCGCCGTTCGTGTTCGAGCTGACCGTGTTCGTGCTGGCAGTGTTCGTCGGCTATTACGTCGTGTGGCGGGTGACGCCGGCCCTCCACTCGCCGCTGATGAGCGTCACCAACGCGGTTTCGAGCGTCATCGTGGTCGGCTCGCTGATCGCCGCCGGCCCGCTCGGCATCAGTTTTGCCAAGGTCATGGGCTTCGTCGCGGTGACGCTGGCCGCGGTCAACATCTTCGGCGGCTTTATCGTGACCCAGCGCATGTTGCAAATGTTCCAGCGCAAGCGCTAGCGGAGCCGATCGTGACCGCAAATCTGTCGGCCCTGCTGTATCTCGTTGCGGCGATCTGCTTCATCATGGCGCTGCGCGGTCTGTCGTCGCCGCAAACGGCGCGCGGCGGCAATGTCTACGGCATCGTCGGCATGGTGATCGCGATCGGCACGACGCTGGCGACGCCGCAGGTCGTCAGCTACTGGCTGATCGCGGTCGGCATCGTCATCGGCGGCGCGATCGGCACTTATATCGCCCTCAAGATCCAGATGACGGCGCTGCCGCAGCTGGTCGCCGCGTTCCACAGCCTCGTCGGTCTCTCGGCGGTGTGCGTCGCGACCGCCGCTTTCTCCGATCCGAGCGCCTACGGCATCGGCGTGCGCGGCGCGATCCACGCCGAAAGCCTGATTGAAATGGGAATCGGGCTGACGATCGGCGCCATTACGTTCACCGGCTCGGTCGTCGCGTTCGCCAAACTGCAGGGCCTCGTCTCCGGGCGGCCGCTGGTGTTTCCCGGGCAGCACTGGCTGAACGCCGGCATCGGTCTCGCGCTGATCGCGCTGATCGTGCTGTTCGTGCTGACCGAAGCCGGCTTCATCTTTGCGCTGTTGACGGCGCTGGCGCTGATTTTCGGCTTTCTACTGATCGTGCCGATCGGGGGCGCCGACATGCCGGTCGTCATCTCGATGCTGAACTCATATTCGGGGTGGGCGGCCGCGGGCATCGGGTTCACCCTGTCGAACAGCCTCCTCATTATCACCGGCGCGCTCGTCGGCTCCTCCGGTGCGATCCTCAGCTACATCATGTGCAAGGGGATGAACCGCTCGATCATCAATGTGATCGCCGGCGGCTTTGGCGGCGAGGTCAGCGCCGCGCCGGGGCAGGGTGGCAGCGGCGACCGGCTCGTCAAATCGGGCAGCGCCGATGATGCCGCCTTCATCCTGAAGAATGCCGGCTCGGTCATCATCGTGCCGGGCTACGGCATGGCCGTCGCGCAGGCGCAGCATGCGCTGAAGGAGATGGCCGACCTGTTGAAAAAGGAAGGGGTGCAGGTGCGCTACGCGATCCATCCGGTCGCCGGGCGCATGCCGGGCCATATGAACGTGCTGCTGGCGGAAGCCAACGTGTCGTACGATGAAGTTTTCGAGCTCGACGAGATCAACCGCGATTTCGCGTCAACCGACGTTGCCTTTGTGATCGGCGCCAACGACATCACCAACCCGGCGGCAAAGAACGACCGCGCCTCGCCGATCTACGGCATGCCGATCCTCGAGGTCGAGCGGGCGAAGACCGTGCT
>DATJUL010000364.1:0-16525 GCA_035502295.1 Allostellaceae bacterium
GACGCTCGACCGCCTCGCCGGGGTCATGCAGCCGGGCGCCGAACTGCGCCTCGCGACCGACGATCCGGGCTATCTCGCGTGGATGCTGGAGCACTTGACCGCGCACCCCGATTTCCGCGGCAACGCGAATCGGCCGGCCGACTGGCGCGAGCGACCCGCCGACTGGCCCGCCACGCGCTATGAACAGAAGGCTCGCGCCGCCGGCCGCAGCCCGGCGTTTCTGTGCTTTCTCCGGCAAGAGCGGCGTGCGACGTGAAAGCCTCTCCTCGGCCGCCCGCCTCTGCTGATAAAAGGCGCGCATGGGCGGGCCGAATATTCGCGCGCATCGGCGCAACGCGCGCGCCGTTGTCATCGCCGTCGCGATCCTCGCGCTGACCGGCGGCTGCCAAGGCGGGCGCGGCCTTTATGGCGGCATGTTCGCCCGATTGTTCGGGTCGCCGACGCGCCCGGCGCCGGTCGCCGCGCCGCTGCCCGACCCGCCCGCCGCGCCGCGCCGTGCCGATCTCGTCGTCGTGTTCAAAAGCCAACGCCGGCTCGAGCTGGTGCATGACGGGCAGGTGTTCGAGACGTTTCCGATCGCGCTCGGATCACACCCCATCGGGCCGAAGGAGGAACAGGGCGACGACCGCACCCCGGAGGGCCGCTATTTCATCGACTGGCGGTCGGTCGATACGCGCTACGCTCTCGAACTGCACATCTCCTACCCCAATGCCGACGACCTGGCGCGGGCCAAGGCGATGCATGTCAATCCCGGCGGCGACATCTTCATCCACGGCCTGCCGGCCAATTACGGCCTTTACAACCCGCCGCGCTGGTATCGCGACTGGACCGAAGGCTGCATCGCCGTCGGCAACCTCGCGATCGACAAAATCTGGAGCGCGGTCCCGGTCGGGACGCCGATCGACATCGTGCCGTGAACCCGTTCGATTGCCTGCCGAACAGTCTTGCGGCCGCCGCCCGCCGCGTTATATTGAGGGCGAGTTAAGTCCCATACGGTCCTTGACGGATCGCTTCACGGGTGGGCCGGGCGGCCCACTTTTTCTTTGTGACCGCTGTTCGAGGGACAGGAAGAAAAGGGTTGCCGATCGATCCCAACGAGATTGCCCGCATCGTCGAGCCGTCGCTGGAGGCGATGGGGTATCGCCTTGTGCGGGTCATGCTGTCGGGCCGGCAGCGCCCGACCCTGCAGCTGATGGCCGAGCGCCGCGACGAGGCGCCGATGAGTGTCGAAGATTGCGTCGAGATCAGCCGCCAGATATCGGCGCTGCTCGATGTCGCCGACCCGATCGCCGGCGCCTACACGCTGGAGGTCAGTTCGCCCGGCGTCGACCGGCCGCTGGTGCGGCCGGAGGATTACGACCGCTTTGCCGGGTTTGAGGCGCAGCTCGAACTGGCCGCGCCGCACGACGGCAGAAAGCGTTTTCGCGGCCGCCTCTTGGGACGCGCCGGCGGCGACATTCGCCTCGCGGGTCCGGGCGGCGAGGTGCGCCTGCCGTTCGCCGCGATCGCCAAGGCCAAGCTCGTCTTGACCGACGACCTTCTCGCGCTCGCTCAACCGCAGCCGGCGCCTACCCCTTGACCGACGAGACGCGCATGGAAAGCACGACCACCTACGCCCGCCCCGAACTCCTGCAGGTCGCCGATACCGTCGCGCGCGACAAAGGCATCGACAAGGACGAGGTGCTGGAGGCCATGGAGCAGGCGATCCAGAAGGCCGGGCGCTCGAAATATGGCCAGGAATACGATATCCGCGCCGAGATCGACCGGCGCAACGGCGAAATTCGCCTGCTGCGCTTCCGCGAGGTCGTCGCCGAGGTCGAGAACGAGGCGACGCAGATCCCGCTGGAAGCGGCGCAGCGCCTCAATGCCGAGGCCGAGATCGGCGATTTCATCACCGATCCGCTGCCGCCCATCGATTTCGGCCGCATCGCGGCGCAAACCGCAAAGCAGGTCATCGTCCAGCGGGTGCGCGATGCCGAGCGCCAGCGGCAATACAACGAGTTCAAGGACCGCGTCGGCGAGATCGTCAACGGCCTCGTCAAGCGCGTCGAATTCGGCAACGTCGTCGTCGATCTGGGGCGCGCCGAGGCGATGCTGCGCCGCGACGAACTGTTGCCGCGCGAGAGCTTCCGCACCGGCGAGCGGGTGCGCGCCTACATTTACGACGTGCGGCAGGAGACGCGCGGACCGCAGATCTTCCTGTCGCGCACGCATCCGCAATTCATGGCGAAGCTGTTTGCCCAGGAGGTGCCGGAAATCTACGACGGCATCATCGAGATCCGCGCCGTCGCGCGCGACCCCGGCAGCCGCGCCAAGATCGCCGTGATCTCGCGCGACAGCGGCATCGATCCGGTCGGCGCCTGCGTCGGCATGCGCGGCAGCCGCGTCCAGGCCGTCGTCGGCGAGTTGCAGGGCGAGAAGATCGACATCATCCCGTGGTCGTCCGATCCGGCAACCTTTGTCGTCAACGCGCTGGCCCCCGCCGAGGTCACCAAGGTCGTCATGGACGAGGAGCAGAAGCGCATTGAGGTCGTCGTGCCCGACGACCAGCTGTCGCTGGCGATCGGCCGCCGCGGCCAGAATGTGCGGCTTGCCTCGCAGCTGACCGGCTGGGACATCGACATCCTGACCGAGGCCGAGGAATCCGAGCGGCGCACCGAGGAGTTCCGCAGCCGCAGCCAGATGTTTATCGAGGCGCTCGACATCGACGAAATGATCGCGCATCTCCTGGTTCAGGAAGGGTTTGCCTCGCTTGAGGAGATCGCCTACGTCGCCGTCGAGGATCTGGCCGAGATCGAAGGGTTTGACCGCGATGTTGCGAGCGAGCTTCAGGAACGCGCCCGCAACGCGTTGGAGCGGCGCGACCGCGAATACGAAGAACGTTATCGCCAGCTCGGCGTCGAGGACGACCTCGCGGCGCTCGAGGGCCTCACTCCCGGCGTGCTGGTGACGCTGGCCGAGAACGGCATCAAGACATTGGACGATTTCGCCGGGCTGGCCGGCGACGAGCTGGTCGAGATGCTGGAAGCCTCCGACCGCGGCGGCGCCAGGCTCGAACTCGACGAGGCGAACGCGCTGATCATGGCGGCGCGGGCGCCCTGGTTCGCCGAGGGCGAAGGGGCCGCCGGCGCGGCACCGCACGAGGAGTGACGGCGACGGCCGCTTCCGCGCCCATCGCGCCGGTCGAGGCGCCGCAGCGCCGCTGCATCGTCACCGGCGAGGTGCGCGAGCGCACCGGGCTGCTGCGCTGCGTCGTCGGCCCCGACGGCGCGATCGTCCCCGATATCGAGGGACGGCTGCCGGGACGGGGTTTGTGGTTGACGCCGCGCCGCGATATAGTGGAGCGAGCGCTGCAGAAGCGGCTGTTCGCGCGCGCCGCGCGGCGGCCGGTCGCGGTGCCGCCCGAGCTTGCCGACCGGATCGAAAGCCTGCTGGCACGGCGGTGCAGCGATCTGCTGGGCCTCGCGCGCCGCGCCGGCCAAGCGGTCGCCGGCTTCGAACGGGTCGGCGAGGCGGTGCGCGCGGGCCGGGCGGAGCTGCTGCTGGAAGCGTGCGACGGCGCCGAAGCCGGCCGCCGCAGGCTCGCCGCGCTCGGCCCTGGCCTGCCGACCGTCAGCGTGCTGACGGCGACGGAGTTGGGCGCGGCATTCGGCCGCGAGCGGGTCGTGCACGCGGCGGTCGGCGGCGGCCGGCTGGCGGCACGGCTGCTGACCGAGCTGGCGCGGCTGGCGGGAATGCGGCAGGCGGCCGCGGTGAAGAACGGAACGGGCGTCGCGCCGGGCGGACCGGCAACAGCGGATGGTGGTTGCAAATCGCATGACTGACGCGAACGAGCAGGAAGTCCAGGAGCAAGAGCAGAAGCGGCCGCTGACGCTGCGGTCGGGCGGCACGCTCGGGTTGCGCCGGCCGGCCGAGAGCGGCCAGGTCCGCCAGAGCTTTTCGCACGGCCGCTCGAAGCAGGTGGCGGTCGAAGTCCGCAAGCGGCGCGTCATCGCGCCCGGCGCCGCCGAGCCGAGCCGCGTCGAGCCGGCGCCGGCCGCCGCGCGGGCACAACCCGCCCCGGCCGCGCCGGAGACGGCCGAACCGGGGCGCCGCCTCGGCGTGCCGCGCACGCTGACCGCCGAGGAGCACGCCACCCGGGTGCGCGCGCTCCAGGATGCGCGCAAGGCCGACGACGACGCACGCCGCCGCGCCGCGATTGCCGAAGCCGATCGCCGCCGCCAGGAGGAGCAACGCGCCGCCGAGGACGCGCGTCTGCGCGCTGAAGAAGATACGCGCCGGCGCCAGGAAGAGGCGGAATCGCGCAAGCGCGAGGTGGAAGAGGCGCAGCAGCGCGCCGCCGACGAAGAAGCGCGGCGCAAGGAGGAAGAGTCGCGACGCGAGGTCGCCGAGCGCGCCGGCAAGGCGGCCGCCGCCAAGGTCGCCGCGCTCACCGCCGCCGGCAAGATGGCGGTGCCGGCCGAGGAGGAAGAAGAGGAGCGCCCGGCGGCGGCGCGCCCCGGCCGGCGCCCCGAATTGAAGCGCCCGGCCGCGCCGGTGCGACGCGCCGACGAGCAGCGCCGCCGCACCGGCAAATTGACCGTGACCCGGGCGCTCGACGAGGACGCCGGCGAGCGCATGCGCAGCCTCGCCTCGGTGCGCCGCGCCCGCGAGCGCGAGCGCCAGCGTCTCTACCGTCAGGAACAGCCGAAAATCGTGCGCGACGTCGTCATTCCCGAGGCCATCACGATCCAGGAACTCGCCAACCGCATGGCCGAGCGCGGCGCCGACGTGATCAAGGCGCTGATGCGCATGGGCGTCATGGCGACAATCAACCAGACGATCGACACCGACACCGCCGAATTGATCGTCGGCGAATTCGGCCACCGCGCGCGCCGCGTCGCCGAATCGGATGTCGAGATCGGGCTGCGCGGCGAGGCCGACGAGCCGGAGATGCTCGAGTCGCGCGCCCCGGTCGTCACGGTCATGGGCCATGTCGACCACGGCAAGACCTCGCTCTTGGACGCGCTGCGCCAGACCGACGTCGCGGCCGGCGAGGCGGGCGGCATCACCCAGCACATCGGCGCCTATCGGGTGACGCTGAAAAGCGGTCGCCAGATCACCTTTATCGACACGCCCGGCCACCAGGCGTTCACCGCGATGCGGGCGCGCGGCGCCAACATCACCGACATCGTCGTGCTGGTCGTCGCCGCCGACGACGGCATCATGGAGCAGACCGTCGAGGCGATCCGCCACGCCAAGGCGGCCGAGGTGCCGATCATCGTCGCGATCAACAAGATCGACCGGCCCGATGCGCGGCCCGAGCGGGTGCGCCAGGAGCTGTTGCAGCACGAGATCGTCGTCGAGGAGCTGGGCGGCGAGGTGCTCGACGTCGAGGTCTCGGCGGTGAAAAAGACCAACCTCGACAAGCTCGAGGAGGCGATCCTCTTACAGGCCGAACTGCTCGACCTGAAGGTCAATTCCCACCGGCCGGCGGAAGGGGTCGTGCTCGAAGCCCAGCTCGAACGCGGCCGCGGTCCGGTCGCGACCGTGCTGGTGCAGCGCGGCACGGCCAAGGTCGGCGACATCTTTGTGGCCGGCGGCGAGTGGGGCCGGGTGCGCGCGCTGGTCGACGAGCGCGGGCAGAATTTGCGGGAGGCGGGGCCCTCGACGCCGATCGAGGTGCTCGGCCTCAACGGTCTGCCGCTCGCCGGCGACGATTTCGTCGTCGTCGACGATGAAGGCCGGGCCCGCGAAGTCGCCGATTTCCGCCAGCGCCGCCGGCGCGACCAGGCCGCCGCGGCGGGCGGGCGCGGCACGCTCGAACAGATGTTCTCGAAGATCGCGGCCGGCGCGGCCAAAGAGCTGGCGGTCGTCGTCAAATCCGATGTGCAGGGCTCGCTCGAAGCGATCGTCGGCTCGCTCGAAAAACTGTCGACCGACGAGGTTGCGGTGCGCGTGCTGCACTCGGCGGTCGGCGGCATCAACGAGAGCGATGTGATCCTCGCCAAGGCGACCGGCGCCTTGATCATCGGCTTCAACGTCCGCGCCAACCCGCAGGCGCGCGAATTGGCGCAGCGCGACGGCGTCGAAATCCGCTATTACGCGATCATCTACGACCTGATCGACGATGCGAGAGGGGCGCTGTCGGGCATGCTGGCGCCGATGGTGCGCGAGCGCTTCCTCGGCAACGCCTCGATCCGCGAAGTCTTCAACATCACCCGCGTCGGCAAGGTCGCCGGCTGCATGGTAACCGACGGTGTCGTGCGGCGTGGCGCCCGCGTGCGCCTGTTGCGCGACAATGTCGTGATCCACGAAGGCGCGCTGAAGACGCTGAAGCGCTTCAAGGACGAAGTGCGCGAGGTGCGCGAGGGCTACGAATGCGGCATGGCCTTCGAGAATTACGAAAACGTCCAGCAGGGCGACGTCATCGAATGCTTCGAATTGGAGGAAGTCGCCCGCACGCTGTAGCCCGGATGCCGAGACGCAAGGAAAAGGAATACGGGAGCGCGGCGCGGCCGGCGAGCCAGCGCCAGCTGCGCGTCGGTGAGGCATTGCGCCATGCGCTGGCGCAACTGTTGCGCCCCGGCGAATTGCGCGATCCGGCGTTGAGCGGCGCCGACATCACCGTCACCGAGGTGCGGGTCAGCCCCGACCTGAAGAACGCCACCGCTTTTGTCATGCCGCTGGCCGGCGCCAACACCGCGGAGATCATGGCAGGCCTGCGGCGCAGCGCGCCGTTTCTGCGCGGCCGGCTCGCCCGCGCCGTCGAATTGCGCCAGACCCCCAATCTCGTCTTCGCCCTCGACCATGCCTTCGACAATGCGGCGCGCATCGCCGCGCTGCTCGCCCGGCCGGAGGTCGAGCGCGACCTGCACGCGGAGCGCGATGACGACGCGTAATCCGGGGCTCAGCGGTTGGCTCGTCATCGACAAGCCCGAGGGCATCACATCGGCGGGCGTTGTCGCGCGCGTCAAGCGCGCCAGCGGCGCCAAGGTCGGGCATGCCGGCACGCTCGACCCGCTCGCAACCGGCGTTCTGCCGTTGGCGCTCGGCGAAGCGACGAAGACGGTGCAATGTCTCGCCCGCGGCCGCAAGCATTACCGCTTCCGCGTCCGCTGGGGGGTTGCGACCGACACCGATGATCGCGCGGGCGCCATCGTCGCGGAGAGCGCGGCGCGGCCGACGGCGGACGAGATCCGCGCCGCGCTGGCGGCCTTTACCGGCACGATTTTGCAGCTTCCGCCCCTCTATTCCGCGATCAAACAGGGCGGACGGCGCGCCTATGCCCTCGCGCGGGCCGGCCGGCCGCCGCGGCTTGATGCCCGCCCGGTCGAGATATTCGACCTGCGCCTATCATCAGTTGCCGATCCCGATCATGCCGAGTTCGCGGCGATTGTCGGCGAAGGCACCTACATCCGTGCGCTTGCCCGCGATCTGGCGCAGACGCTCGGCACCTGCGCCCACGTCGTCGAACTGCGCCGGCTGGCGGTCGGCCGCTTCACCGAAGAGCAGGCGATTTCGCTGGAGTGCGCCGTGGCGCTCGGGCATAGTCTGGCGGCTTCCGAATATCTCCTGCCGCTCGAGACGGCGCTGGACGACATCCCGGCGCTCGCCGTGACGGCGGAGGAAGCGGTTCGGCTGTGCCACGGCCAGCGGGTCGCGCCGGCATGCCGCGACGACGGGATCGCCGACGGCGCGCTGGTCGGCCTCTGGCATGCGCGTCGCGTCGTCGCGTTGGCGCGGGTCGAGGCCGGCATTCTGCGCCCGGTGCGCGTCATCCTCGCGTGAAAGGAACTCTCGATGTCGATTACTCCCGAGCGCAAGCAGGCGCTCATCGGCGAATATGCGATGCGGCCGAGCGATACCGGATCGCCCGAGGTGCAGGTCGCGATCCTGTCGGAGCGCATCCGCAACCTCACCGACCATCTGGGCAGTCACAAGAAGGATTTTCATTCGCGGCGCGGCCTGCTCGTCATGGTCGGCCAGCGCCGGCGCCTGCTCGATTATCTGCGGCGATCGGACGAGGAACGCTATCGCACGCTGATCGGCCGCCTCGGCCTGCGCCGCTGAGCAGGCGACGCCTGTGGCGGAATGACTCTTGCAACGGCGTTATTGCGGCCGGCGCAAACATCGCCATATGCGTGTCGGTATGACAGGCGAGACGATAACGGCAGCACGGGACGGCCCGTTGCTGGACAGCGCCGGGGCGCAGGCTCCGAGCGCTGTTGGTCTGTCTGGAGGGAACATAACGGATGTTCAAGGTTTTTCGTAAGGAGTTGACCTGGGGCGGTCGCCGGCTTGTGCTGGAGACCGGCAAAGTCGCGCGGCAGGCCGACGGCGCCGTCCTGGCGACGTATGGCGAGACGACGGTGCTGTGCACGGCCGTGGCGGTCAAATCGGCCCGTCCAGGGCAGGATTTCTTTCCGCTGACCGTCAATTACCAGGAGAAAACTTTCGCCGCCGGCAAAATCCCCGGCGGTTTTTTCAAGCGCGAGGGCCGGCCGTCGGAAAAGGAAACGCTGACCTCGCGGCTCATCGATCGCCCGATCCGGCCGCTCTTTGCGCCCGGCTTTATAAACGAGACGCAGGTCGTCTGCACGGTGCTGAGCCACGATTTGGAAAACGACCCCGATATTGTCGCGCTGGTCGGCGCTTCGGCGGCGCTGACGATCTCGGGGATCCCGTTCCTCGGACCGATCGCCGGCTGCCGGGTGGGCTATATCAACGGCGATTATGTCCTGAACCCGACGCTCGACGACCTGCCGCGCTCGCAACTCGACCTCGTCGTCGCCGGCACGCAGGACGGCGTGCTGATGGTCGAATCGGAGGCGAAGGAATTGTCGGAAGCGACGATGCTCGGCGCCGTGATGTTCGGCCACCGCGGCTTCCAGCCGGTCATCGCGGCGATCATCGAGCTGGCCGAGACCTGCGCCAAGGAGCCCTGGCCCATCGCCGAGCCGCCCGCCAACAAGGCCGATATCGAGGCGCGACTGCGCGATAGCATCGGGCCGCTCCTCGCCGCGGCCTATCGCGAACAGGAGAAGCAGGAGCGCAGCACCCGGCTCGATGCGGCCAAGGAAGCCGCCGCGGCGCTGTTCGACGCCGAGCCCGAACGAACGCTGGCGTTGAAGCTGTTCAAGGACCTCGAAAAGGAGATCGTGCGCGGCGCGATCCTCAGGGGCGAGCCGCGCATCGACGGGCGCGACACCCGGACGGTGCGTCCGATCGACTGCGAGGTCGGCCTCCTGCCGCGGGCGCACGGCTCGGTGCTGTTCACCCGCGGCGAGACCCAGGCGTTTGTCGTCGCGACCTTGGGCACCGGCCAGGACGAGCAGATCATCGATGCGCTTGAAGGCGAGTATCGCCAAAACTTCATGCTGCATTACAACTTTCCGCCCTATTCCACCGGCGAGGCCGGGCGCATGGGAGCGCCGGGCCGGCGCGAGATCGGCCACGGCAAGCTCGCCTGGCGCGCCGTGCACCCGCTGCTGCCGCCGCGGGAGAGCTTTCCCTACACGATCCGCGTCGTCTCCGAGATCACCGAATCGAACGGGTCGTCGTCGATGGCCTCGGTGTGCGGCGCCTCGCTCGCGCTGATGGACGCCGGGGTGCCGCTGCCGCGGCCGGTCGCCGGCATCGCGATGGGCCTCATCAAGGAGCCGCAAGGGTTTGCGGTGCTGACCGACATTCTCGGCGACGAGGACCATCTGGGCGACATGGATTTCAAGGTCGCCGGCACCGAGCGCGGCGTCACCGCGCTGCAGATGGATATCAAGATCACCTCGATCACCGAGGAGATCATGCGCGTCGCGCTGGAGCAGGCGCGCGAGGGCCGCAGCCACATCCTCGGCGAGATGGCGAAGGCGCTGACCGGGGCGCGCCACGAGGTCAGCGAGAACGCGCCGCGCATCACGACGTTCGCGATCCCGCGCGACAAAATCCGCGAGGTCATCGGCTCCGGCGGCAAGGTGATCCGCGAGATCACCGAGACGACCGGCGCCAAGATCGACATCGACGACGACGGCACGATCAAGGTCGCCGCGGTCGACGCCAAGGCGGCCGAGGCGGCGATCGACTGGATCCGCGGCATCGTCGCCGAACCCGAAATCGGCCACATCTACACCGGCAAGGTCGTCAAGGTGGTCGATTTCGGCGCGTTCGTGAATTTTCTCGGGTCGCGCGACGGCCTCGTCCACATCAGCGAACTGGCGCCGCAGCGGGTCGGCAAGGTCGGCGATGTTGTCAAGCTCGGCGACCAGGTCAAGGTCAAGGTCCTGGGCTTCGATGACCGCGGCAAGGTCAAGCTCAGCCTGCGCCAGGTCGACCAGGAGACCGGCGAGGATTTGGGGCCGGCGCGCCGCCCGCAGCCGCTTCCGGCCGAAGCCGCGGTGTGACGCCAGACCATGTGGCGCTGCCGCCGGTCATCGGGCATCGCGGCGCGGCCGGGCGGGCGCCGGAAAACACGCTGGCCGCGCTGCGCCGCGCGCACGAACTGGGCTGCGCCTGGGTCGAGTTCGATGTGCGGCTGAGCGGCGACGGCGCCCTGGTGCTGTGCCACGACCCGACGCTCGAACGCACGACCAACGGCACCGGGCCGGTCGCGGCGCAGCCGCTGGCCGCGCTCCGGCAGCTCGACGCCGGCGGCTGGTTTGCCCCGGAATTTGCCGGCGAGCGCGTGCCGACGCTCGCTGAGGCGCTGGCGCTGTGCGCCGACCTCTCGCTCGGCGCCGATATCGAAGTGAAAGCCGAGCGCGGCCGCGAATATGCCACCGCCGCGGCGGTCGCAGCCGCGCTGCGGCGGCCGGGTGCGCGGCTGCCGGCGCTCCTCGTGTCGAGCTTTGCGCTGCCGGCGCTGGCCGCGCTGCGCGCGCTGGCGCCGCGTGTGCCGCTCGGCGTGCTGTTTCGCCAGGTGCCGCGCGATTGGCGCGAGGTTGCGCGCCGGTTCGGCTGCGTCACGCTCGGCGCCGACCAGCGCCGGCTGACGGCCGGGCGCGCGGCCGCGATCCGCGCCGCCGGCTATCCGCTCGCCGCCTATACCGTCAACGATCCGGCACGCGCCCGCCTGCTGTACGCGTCGGGCGTCACTTCCGTTTTCAGCGACGCTCCCGATATAATTCTGCGGGAAAACGCGGGGCATCGTGCGGCAAGGCCGGCCCCGCTGCGGGAGGCAGTGTTGCGGTGAAGCCGCTCAACTCGATCGTCCTATCCGGTCGCGAGGTGCTGCCGCTGGTCGAAGGCGGCAAGGGCATCTCGATCTCCAACGGCGAAAGCTCGGGCGCCTGGGCGAGTTCGAGCGGGGTCGGCACCTTCTCCGGCGTCAACGCCGACAGCTACGACGAGCGCGGTGCGCCGATCCCGCAGATCTATCGCGGCCGCACCCGGCGTGAGCGCCACGAGGAGCTGGTTGCCTACGCCATCGCCGGCGGCATCGAGCAGGCCCGCGTCGCCCACGAGACGTCGGGCGGCGACGGCCGCATCCACATGAACGTGTTGTGGGAGATGGCGGCGGCCGAGCGCGTCTTGCACGGCGTTCTCGAAGGGGCGAAGGGCCTCATTCACGGCGTCACCTGCGGCGCCGGCATGCCCTACCGCATCGCCGAGATCTCGGCGCGCTACGGTGTGCACTACTATCCGATCGTCTCCTCCGCCCGCGCCTTTCGCGCGCTGTGGAAGCGCGCCTACCACAAGTTCCGCGACTGGCTCGGCGGCGTCGTCTACGAGGACCCGTGGCTGGCCGGCGGCCACAACGGCATCACCAACAGCGAGGACCCCGAACGGCCCGAGGCGCCGTTCCCGCGGGTGCGCGAACTGCGCCGCCTGATGGCCGAATTCGGGTTGGCGCAGACGCCGATCTTCATGGCCGGCGGCGTGTGGTACCTGCGCGAATGGGACGCCTGGATCGACAATCCGGAATTGGGTCCGGTCGCCTTCCAATTCGGCACCCGGCCATTGTTGACCCGCGAGAGCCCGATCTCCGACGCCTGGAAGCAGAAGCTGCTGCGGCTGCAGGACGGCGACGTGCTGCTCAACCACTTCAGTCCGACCGGGTTTTACTCGTCGGCGGTGCGCAACGACTTCCTGCACGAATTGGAGGAACGCGCCGAACATCAGGTGGCCTATACGGTCGAGCCGATCGGCGAGCACGTCGCGCCGTTTCGCGTCGGGGCGCGCGGGCGCCTCGTCTATCTGACGCCGCACGACCGCGACGCGGCGGAGCGCTGGGTTGCCGACGGATTTACCGAGGCGCTGCGCACGCCCGACTCGACGCTGATTTTCGTCACGCCGAACAAGGCGCTCGACATCCGCAACGACCAGATCAACTGCATGGGTTGCCTCAGCGCCTGCCAGTTCTCCAATTGGGCGCAGAACGAGAATGCCACGACCGGCCGGAAGGCGGACCCGCGCAGCTTCTGCATCCAGAAGACACTGCAGGCGATCCGCCATTCCGACGATGTCGAGTTTCAGCTGATGTTCGCCGGACACAACGCGTACCGTTTTGCCTCCGACCCGTTTTACGCCAATGGCTACGTGCCGAGCGTCAGGGAGCTGGTCGACCGGCTGCAAACCGGGGATTGACAGCACCGCCCTGATTCGTGAAGCTTTTATTTCGTGTGAACTGCGCCTATATCCTAGGCATGCAACCGTCGCTCACTGTTCCCTCGGCCATGGAGCGCCTGCGCGGCGTCGGCCTCAGGCCGACGCGGCAGCGGCTGGCGCTCGCGCGGCTGCTGTTCGGCGGCGGCGACCGGCACGTCACGGCCGAGCAATTGCACGGCGAGGCGATCGCCGCGGCGATCCCGGTGTCGCTGGCGACGGTCTACAATACGCTGCATCAATTCACCGACGCCGGCTTGTTGCGCGAAGTCGTGGTCCAGCCGGGCCGCTCGTATTTCGATACGAACATCGAGGATCATCATCATTTCTTTTGGGAGCCGAGCGGTGTCTTGCGGGACATCCCCGGCGAGGGGGTGGTGGTCAGCGGCCTGCCCGAGCCGCCGAAGGGCGCCGAGATTCACCGCGTCGAGGTCATCGTCCGGGTGCGGGGCGACGGCTGAGCGCGCCATGCGCCGGCCGGCCCAACGCGCCGGGTGAGTTGCCGTTGGCCAGTTTGGAATTTTTCTGATCTGAGTTGACACCGGTCGATGCCTGACTTCTAATCAAGCAGCCGGGTTGGTTTGGCCCGTACCGAATGCACCGAGAACCGGATGTTCCGAACATCGCGCGACCGAAGCCAAAGCCGCAGATAAGCGCGCGGCGTAGCGGCGCGCGTCCGCCGGCGGTATCGGTCGCTGAGAGGTTTTTCTGATCCCGTGGGAGGAGGCCGAGTATGGCATACCAAGACGACATCGCTTTGATGGCTCACCTGATGCGCCGCGCCGGCTTTGGGGCGACGCGCGACGAGCTCGATACGCGCGTCGCGAAGGGCTATGATGAGACCGTCGAGGAGCTGCTGCATCCCGAGACGCAGCCGGCGGCCGATGATTACGCGCTCTTGCGCTATCAGCCGGCGGCATTATTGCCCGGCGGCCAGCCGCCGATGGGCAACGTCAACTGGCTTTATCACCTCGTCAACACCAAGCGGCCGCTCGAAGAGAAGATGGCGCTGTTCTGGCACCACGTGTTCGCCACCGGAAATTCCAAGGTCGATAATTACGACCAGCTCTTGGAACAGATCGAACTGTTCCGCGAACACGGCATGGGCAACTACCGCGAGCTGCTGTCGATCGTGTCGACCAACCCGACGATGATGTTCTGGCTCGACAACCAGCAGAATCACGGCACCGCGGTCAACGAGAACTGGGGCCGCGAGCTCCTGGAGCTGTTCAGCCTCGGCGCAGGCAACTATACCGAGGTCGATGTCCGCGAATGCTCGCGCGCCTTTACCGGCTGGACCTTCGAGACCAAGATCCCGCGTCTGCCTTACGGCCGTTTCCCCTGGAAATTCGAATATCGGCCGGAAGACCATGACGACGGCGAGAAAGTGTTTCTCGGCCACAAGGGTCACTTCAACGGTGAGGACATCCTCGACATCATCGTGCAGCAGCCGGCGTGCGGCAAGTTCATCTGCCGGCACCTTTATAACTTCTTTGTTGCCGATGAGCCGCAGGTGCCGGCTTGGCCGATCGAGCCGCCGACCAACCAGAAGGCGGTCGACGAAATGGTCGAGGTCTTCCGCGATTCGAAGTTCGACATAAGCGCGGTGCTGCGGCACATGTTCAAGGCGGATTGGTTCAAAAACGCCCGCTTCCAGCACGTCAAGTCGCCGGCCGAGGTCGTCGTCAGCACATTGCGCTTTGTCGGCGGCCATGAAATCCCGCGGCCGGGTTACGGCGAATTGTCGATGAACACCGCCTATATGGGCCAGGATCTGTTGAACCCGCCGTCGGTCGAGGGCTGGCACACCGGCAAGGAATGGATCAACAGCGGCTCCTTGATGGCGCGCATCAACTTCATGGCCGAGCAGATCGGCAACATTTCGGCCCCCGGCGTGCGCGGCATCATCGACCGGCTGAAGGCGAAGGGCACGCTGAGCCCCGAGCAGCTGGTCGACGGTTGCCTCGATCTGTTGGGTCCCGTCGAGGTGAGCCCCGATACGAAGACGCAGCTCGTCTCGCAGGCCAAGGAATGGGGCCAGATCTCGTGGAGCAACGGCGGCTCGTCTGCCTCCGATCAGCATGTCGGCCAAATGCTGCAGCTGATCGTCGCCACCCGCGAATACCAATTCGCCTGATCACGCCTCATCCGACAGTATTCAGACAAGGAGGATACGCGATGGCTAATACCGACCCCTGCATCGTTGTGCTGCAACTGACCGGCGGCAACGACTATCTGAACTCGATGATCCCCTACAACAACCCGCTGTACCGCGACAACCGGTCGGCGGTCGGGATCCCCGACAACAACATCGTCCATCTCGACGCGACCTACGGCATCCCGGATTACATGGCGCCGATGAAGAAATTCTGGGATGCGAACCAGATGGCGGTCCTCCACGGCGTCGGCTGGAAGGATTCGCCCCGCTCGCATTTCCGGGCGATGGACATTTGGCACACCTGCGAGCCCGAGAAGGTCGGCACCGAGGGCTGGCTTGGCCGCGTCGCCCGCGAGTTCGACCCGAACAAGGAAAACGTCGTGCAGGTCGTCAGCATGGGGCCGAGCCTGCCGCGTGCGCTTGTCGCGCCCGGCGTACCGGTGGCCTGCGTCGCCGGGCCGCTTGAGCGCTACGGCTTCCTGCCGCAGGTGCAGGGCAACGAGCGCGCCCATGTGCTCGACCGCTTTGCCAAGATGTACAGTTCGGCGATCGGCAGCGGACCGGTCATGGATTATCTGAGCGAGACCGCGATCGACTCGCTGAAGGGCGAGGACATCATCAAGGTCGCGCCGCAGAAATATTCCTCGACCGTGCAGTACCCGAACACGCCGATCGCGCGCAAGCTGAAGGGCATCGCGCAGACCCACATCGCCGAGATCGGCAGCCGCATCTTCTATTGCGACCACTCGACGTTCGACACGCATGCCGGCGAAGGCCCGGCGCACAACGCGCTGTGGAGTGCGGTCAGCCAGGGCGTCGAGGCGTTCTTCGCCGATCTGCGCGAGCACAGCAAGTCCGACAACGTCATCATGCTGCTGTTCTCCGAATTCGGGCGGCGCGTGCGTGACAACGGTTCGGGCACCGACCACGGCGCCGGCGGCGTCGCCTTCGTGCTCGGCGACAAGGTCAAGGGCGGCCACTACGGCGAGATGCCGTCGCTCGACGCCGGCAAACTCGTGCAGGGCGATCTCAACCCGAACATGGATTTCCGCAGCGTCTATTCGACAATCCTCGACAAGTGGCTGCACCTCAACCCGGCGCCGATCGTCAACGGCACGTACGAACAGCCGGCCTTTCTGAACTAGCAGCGGGCCGGCTTCTGCTTCTGGTCCCTCTCCTTGCCCCGCGCCGGAAGCGGGGCTGGGAGACGGGCGCCGGATAAGGACACAGCGCCTTCCGCGGGCGCGGAAGGCCGACGAAGCGATTTTGCACAGGAGGGAACGATGGCGCTGACCACGGTCGCCCGCGGACGGGTGTATGACTGGAGCCACGCGATCGGACGGGGTGCTGCGACGGGCACGGGTTTCAATTACGTACAGACAATGTGCCTCGACAAAAATGGCAATGCCTACACCACCAATCGCGGCAACGAAAACAATTTCGGCATGCGCGCCAACCACGTGAAGATCGGTACGGCGGCGGGCGAAGAGGATCTGCTGGCCGAATTCTTCCAGTATGGCGAAGGAGACGGCAAGTCAACTTGGCCGTTCGGCATCGCCGTCGACAGCGAGCGCGACCGCGTCTACTGCTCTGACGAATGGACCAACACGATCTCGGTGTTCGACACGAGCGGTAAATTCATCTCCAAGTTCGGCAAGCCCGGCAGCGGCGACGGCGAACTGTCGCATCCGGCCGGCCTCGCGGTCGAGAAGAGCGGCAACATCATCGTCGCCGACAGCGGCAACAACCGCCTGCAGGTGTTCAGCCCCGACGGCAAGTTCGTCGGCAAAT
>DATJUL010000365.1:0-5540 GCA_035502295.1 Allostellaceae bacterium
TCGATCAACGGCCTCATCTACATCCGCGGCCAGCCCGAGGATTTCGACCATTGGGCGCAGCTCGGCAACCGCGGCTGGGGCTGGGACGACGTATTGCCCTATTTCAAGCAGGCGGAGCGTTGGCAGGGCGAAGCCAGCGAGCTGCACGGCACCGGCGGGTTTTTGACGACCTCGCCGATGACAGAGCGGCCGGCGGTGTGCCAGGCGATCATCGACGCCGCCGTCGAACTCGGGCTCGAATACCGGCCGGATGTGAACAACCTGCCGCCGGGCGCCGGTGACAGCATCGGCTGGTGCCAGCAGACCCGCGGCGGGCGGCGCCGCGCCAGCGCCGCGCAGACCTATCTGAAGCCGGCGGCGAAGCGGCCCAATCTCGAGATCGTTACCGACGCGCTGGTCCACCGCATCGCGTTTGACGGAAGGCGCGCGACCGGGGTCGTGCTGTCGCGCGGCGGCCGGGTCGAGATCGTCGATGCGGCGCGCGAAGTGATCCTCGCGGCGGGCGCGGTCGGCTCGCCGCATCTCCTGCAATTATCTGGGATCGGCGGGCCGGAGGTGCTGGCCCGGGCCGGCATCCCTGTGCGCCACGCGCTGCCGGGGGTCGGGCAGAATTTCCAGGATCATTACATCGCCCGCATGAGCTGCGAGGTGCGCGGCATCGAGACGCTCAACGAGCGCGGCCGCGGCCTCAAATTCGGCCGCGAGGTGGTGCGCTATCTCGCCAGCGGCACCGGGATGCTGACCTACAGCGCCTCGCTCTGCGCCGCCTCGGTCAAGGTCCTGGAGGAATCGGCGACGCCCGACGTGCAATGCGTCTTTGCCCCGGCCAGCTACAAGCCGGGCCTCATCCGCCGTCTCGACGACCTGCCCGGCATCACCGGCGGACCGTGGCAGATGCGGCCCTTGTCGCGCGGCTATGTGCTGGCGAAGACGCCCGATCCGCACGACCAGCCGGCAATCAACCCGCGCTACCTCGCCGAGGACACCGACCGCCGCGCGATGGTCGGCGGGCTGCGCTTCGTGCGGCGGCTGTTTGCGGCGCCGGCGCTGGCGCGTTACATGGTCGGCGAAAAGCTGCCGGGATCCGGCGTCGAGAGCGATGACGAACTGCTCGATTACGCTCGGCACAACGGCTCAACCGTCTACCACGCGAGCTGCAGCTGCATGATGGGGCAGCACGCGATGGCGGTGGTCGACAGCGAACTCCGGGTGCACGGGATCGAGGGGTTGCGCGTCATCGACGCCTCGGTCATGCCGGCCGTCTCCTCGACCAATACCAACGCGCCGACGATCATGATCGCCGAAAAGGGCGCGGCGATGATCCGCGCCGCGGCGCGAGAGAGGCTGGCCGCCTGACGCGGGCACCGAGCCGGACAGCACCCGGTTGAGCGATCTCACAGCCGGCCGGCGTCGGGGTCGAGGTGACGGCGCAGGCGAAGCGCGGCGACGTGCGCAAAGCGCAGCGTCACCGCGCGGCGCCGGGCGGCGGCCAGTGACGCCGAGACGCCGTGGCGCAGAATCGCCGCGCCGAACCCGTCCGCCACCATGAGGCCACAATCCTCGGGGATCAGGTGGAGGGGAAACTCTTGCGGCACCGCGAAATAGAGCCGATCGGCATAATCCTTGTAGCCCGTCCATTTGCGATCGGCGCGAAAATCGGCGAGCGAGCTTTTGATCTCGACGATGATCAGTTCGCCGCTGCGAGCGAGACCGATGATGTCGGCGCGGCGCCCGTTGGCGAGCGGAAACTCGGCAAGGCTGGCGTAGCCGAGCTGATCGAGGGCGCGGGCGATGCCGCGCGCGAGAAGCGGCCCGGACGGTGGAGCGGCGGTCGTCACGGCGCGGCAATCTCCGGACAGAATCAGGTGTGTTGGGAACAACTTCTGCCTAAATCAAGCCGGCACGGTAACGGAGACTGGGAATGGCGGATACCCGTCGCAGATTCCTGCGGGAAGCCTGGCAGCTGGCCTGGCCCTATTGGACCTCCGAGGAGAAGTGGTCGGCCTGGGCGCTGCTCGGCTCGGTGATCGTCCTCAATCTGGCCAATGTCTGGCTGAGCGTCCGCTTCACGATATGGAACCGGTATTTCTATAATGCGTTGCAGCAGTACAACTGGTCGGCATTTTGGTATCAGTTCGGCATTTTCGGGCTGATCGCCGCCGGCTTTATCATTGCCGGAGTCTATCAATCCTATTTGCAGGGCATTCTTGAAATTCGCTGGCGGCGCTGGCTGACCGACCGCTTTCTGCACCGCTGGTTGGAGGATCGCGCCTATTACCACATCCAGCTCGACCAGTCGGCGACCGACAACCCGGACCAGCGCATCTCCGACGATCTCAACCGCTTTACCCAGACGAGCCTCGATCTGTCGATGGGGCTGCTCAATTCAATCGTCACCCTGTTTTCGTTTCTCGTGATGCTGTGGGCGCTGTCGGGACCGCTGTTTATTCCGCTCGGCCGCTTCAGTTTTGAGATTCCAGGCTACATGGTGTTCGCCGCGATCATCTATGCGGTCGGCGGCACCTTCCTGACCCACTGGATCGGCTTTCCGCTCGTTCGCCTCACCTTCGACCAGCAGCGCTATCAGGCGGATTTCCGCTTCAGCCTCGTACGGTTGCGCGAGAATGCCGAGAGCATCGCGTTTTACCGTGGCGAAGGCCGGGAATTTGACCAGTTCCGCGGCCGGTTTGCACATGTTGTGCGCAATTGGTGGGGTATCATCCTGCGCCGCAAGCGGCTCGCGTGGTTCACCTACGGTTACCAGCAGGTGGCGATCGTCTTTCCCTACCTGGTCGCGGCCTCGCGCTATTTCTCGAAGCAGATCGAGCTCGGCGGGCTGATGCAGATCGCTTCGGCGTTCGGCCAGGTGCAAACGTCATTGTCCTTCATCATCACCGCCTACACCGAGATCGCCGCCTATGAATCGGTGGTTGACCGGCTCGCCGGGTTCAGCAGCCGCATTGCCGAGATTTCGGCGGCGCGCCAGGGACCGCAGCCGATCGCGGTCCGCCGCGGCGGCGAGGGGGTCACGGTAGAGGGGCTCGACCTCGCGCTGCCGACGGGGCAGGCGCTGCGCGCGGATATTACGCTGGCGGCCGGACCGGGGAAGCCAGTGCTCGTCACCGGCCCGTCCGGTTCGGGCAAAAGCACCTTGCTGCGCGCGATTGCCGGGTTGTGGCCGTTCGGCCGCGGCGAGGTGCGCGTCGGCGACGGGCAGGCGCTGTTTCTGCCGCAGCGCCCCTACCTGCCGCTCGGCACGCTGGCCGATGCGATCGCCTATCCGGCGACCGGCGACAAAAAGCCGCCGCGCGCCGACATCGAGGCGGCGCTGCGCGCGGTCGGCCTCGACTATCTGATCCCGTTTCTCGACGAGGATGCGGTCTGGGCGCAGCGCCTGTCGGGTGGCGAGCAGCAGCGCGTCGGCTTTGCCCGCGTGCTGCTGGCGCGGCCGGAGATCGTGTTTCTCGACGAGGCGACCTCGGCGCTCGACGAAGCGGCGGAGGCGCAGTTCTACCGCCTGTTGCGCGAGGCCGAGTGGCGGCCGACAATCGTCAGCGTCGGCCATCACGGCACCTTGCAGCGCTTCCACGACGCGATCATCGATCTCGCCCGCTATGAACCCGCGCCGCCCGCCGCCGCCGCCGGGGATTGATTTCGCCGCGTCGCGCGCGCTCATATCGCAGACCATGAGCGCCGACGACGACGATCCCTTGCGCCGGGTGCGCCTCGACAAATTGGCGGCGCTGCGCGAGCGCGGCATCGACCCCTATCCGGTCAGTTTCGCGCGCAGCGCCGAGGCGGCGGACCTTGATCGCCGTTATCGCGAATTGCCGGCCGGCGCCGAGACGAACGACAAGGTGCGCATCGCCGGTCGCATCCGCGCGATGCGCAACAGCGGCATGTTCATCGACCTCCACGACGCCTCGGGCAAAATCCAGGTGTTCTGCCACAAGGATCATCTCGGCGCCGATGATCTTGCGTTGTTGCGGCTGTTCGACATCGGCGATTTGATCGGCGTCGCCGGGCATGTGCGGCGCACCGCGCGCGGCGAATTGACAGTCAATGCGACGGCGCTCGCGATGCTGGCCAAGGCGCTGCGCCCGTTGCCGGAAAAATACCACGGCCTCGCAGATATCGAACTGCGCTACCGCCAGCGCTATCTCGATCTGATCATGAACGAAGCGAGCCGCGAGACGCTGCGCCGGCGCAGCCGCATTGTTGCGGCGATGCGGGCTTGGCTCCTGGAGCGCGGCTACCTCGAAGTCGAGACGCCGATGCTGCACCCGATCCCCGGCGGCGCCGCGGCGAAACCGTTCATCACCCACCACAACGCGCTCGACATCGAACTTTACCTGCGGATCGCGCCGGAGCTGCACCTGAAGCGGCTGGTGGTCGGCGGCCTGTCGGAGAAGGTGTTCGAGATCAACCGCTGCTTTCGCAACGAGGGCCTCAGCCCACGCCACAACCCGGAATTCACGACGCTCGAACTCTATGAGGCCTATGCCGATTACACCGACATGATGGCGCTGACCGAGGCGATCGTCGCGCATGCGGCGCAGATCGCGACCGGCGGCGTCAGGATCGGCTACGGCGGCACCGAGATCGACCTCGCGCCGCCGTGGCCGCGCCGCGCGATGGCCGAACTGGTGCTGGAGCACACTGGCGTCGATTTCCTCGCGCTCGACGAGAGCGGGGCGCGCGCCGCGCTCGACCACCTTCACATCGAGGCGAGCGGCGTCCACAGCTGGGGCCAGGCGCTGGAAGCGGCCTTCGCCGCGCATGTCGAGGACAAGCTGATCCAGCCGACGCATGTAACCGGGTTTCCGCGCGACATCTCGCCGCTCGCCAAGGCCGACCGCAACGATCCGCGCCTCGTCGAGCGCTTCGAGACCTACATCTACGGCTGGGAGATTGCCAACGCGTTTTCCGAACTCAACGATCCGCTCGACCAGCGCGCCCGCTTCGAGGCGCAGATGCTGGCGCGCGCCGCCGGCGACGAGGAGGCGCAGCCGCTCGACGAGGATTACGTGACCGCGCTCGAATATGGGCTGCCGCCGTGCGGCGGGCTCGGCATCGGCATCGACCGGCTGGTCATGCTGTTGACCGACAGCCCGTCGATCCGCGACGTCATCGCGTTTCCGACGATGCGCCCGCGCTGAGGAGGGGAGGGGAGAAGCCATGCCGGTCAACAAGCCGCATCTCGAATTCCATGCCGTCGATATGGGAAGCGGTTGGGAGACGCCGTCCGGCTATCCCGCCGGCATCGAGCAGAAGATTCTCGCCGGCGGCCTTGATGAGACGCATGGCGAGGGCACGCGCACGCGGCTGTTGCGCTTCGGCCCGGGCATCTACACGACCGCGCCGTTCGTGCACGATTATTGGGAAGAGGTCTACCTGATCGAGGGCGACCTGACGGTCGGCAACGACGCGGAAGGAAGCGGCGGCGAGAGCTTTGCGCCCGGCACCTACGCCTGCCGCCCGCCCGGCGCCGCGCACGGCCCCTTCAAATCCGAGCGCGGCTGCCTCTTGCTCGAAATCCA